>NZ_SOHB01000049.1:0-100728 GCF_004403055.1 Cryobacterium sp. TMT1-19 | reverse complement strand
AGTTTCTTTCCTTTGACAGTCAGAAACCTAGACAGGAAGCGGCGTGCGGCCGTTAAGGCGCTCCGAAACACCCACGGATAGAGCAGGGGAGCCGAGATTCTGCCCGAATCGGCCCTGAAAACTCCGAAAAGGCAGTTGTGAACGAGAATCTCCGTCGAATTGGTTCACCACCGGATCGGGCGCTGCGCCTTCGAGGAACACTGCCCGGGCGGTGCAGTCGACTGACCGACCGGGAGCGACACAACCGATCGATTCGGACTCGCTTCTCTAACGCTCGGTGCGGGTGACGGTTGCACCCAGCACGTCGACGGCCAGCATCAGCGCCTGCCAGGGCGTTTCGGACTCGGCGGCGACGAGCTCGGCCGCGACGAGTCGCTGCCCTGGGTCACTGGCCAGCACCAGGATCGATGGGCCGGCGCCGGAGACGACGGCGGCGAAGCCGTGCTCCCGGAGCAGGGTGATCAGCCGGTTGGTCTCCGGCATGGCGGCGGCACGGTAGCTCTGGTGCAGTTTGTCCTCGGTGGCCGCGAGGAGCAGTTCGGGGCTCTGGATCAGGGCCGCGATCAGCAGGGCCGAGCGCGACAGGTTGAAGACGGCGTCTTCGTGCGGCACGCTCTCGGGCTGCAGGCTGCGGGCGAGCGCCGTGGACATGGCGTGCTCCGGAACGAACACGAGCGGCTTGACGCCGCGGTGCACCATCAGCTTCTTGTGGCGCGGTCCGTCGGGTGTCATCCACGCGATCGTGAGACCACCGAACAGGGCGGGCGCCACGTTGTCGGGGTGCCCCTCCATCTCAGTCGCGAGGGCCAGGAGCGCCTCCGCGTCGATGTCGACGATGCCCTCGAGCAGGCCCTTCGCGGCCATGATCCCGGCGACGATGGCGGCGCCGGACGAGCCCATGCCGCGGCCGTGCGGGATCTCGTTGTGGGCAACGAGGTTCAGTCCGGGCAGTTCCTGGCCGTAGGCGGCGAAGGCGTGGATGAGGGCGCGCACGACGAGGTTGGTCTCATCGGTGGGCACCACGCCTTCTCCGACGCCGTGCACCTCGACCGTGACGCCCGGCTCATCGCGAACGGAGACCTGGAGGTGGTCGTGGTGTGCCAGGGCCAGACCCAGGGTGTCGAAACCGGGGCCGAGGTTGGCCGTGGTCGCCGGCACCTGCACGGTGACGGAACGGCCCGAGAGCACCGACTTGCCGGAGAGGGCCTCGGCGATGGTCATTTCTGGACCAGCCCGAGGACGCTGGCGATTTCGGCGGTGTCGACAGGCACGATGGTCGGCTTGACGTCGGAGCCGTCCGCGGTGCGGAGCGCCCACTGCGGGTCCTTCAGACCGTGGCCGGTGACCGTGAGTACCACGGTGGAGCCGGCCGGGATGAGCCCGGCTTCGGCGCGTTCGAGCAGGCCGGCGACGCTGATCGCAGAGGCCGGCTCGACGAAGATGCCGACCTCGGCCGACAGGATGCGGTAGGCCTCGAGGATCTTATCGTCGCTGATCGCGCCGAAGTAGCCGTCGGTCAGGGTACGCGCGGCGAGGGCGAGGTCCCAGGATGCCGGGTTGCCGATGCGGATGGCGCTGGCGATGGTCTCCGGGTGGTCGACGCGGTGGCCGAGCACGATCGGGGCGCTGCCAGCAGCCTGGAACCCGAACATGCGCGGCAGCTTCGTAGTGGCGCCGCGCTCGAGCTCTTCGGTGTACCCGCGTGTGTAGGCGGTGTAGTTGCCAGCATTGCCGACGGGGACGATGTGGATGTCCGGCGCGTCTTCCAGCACCTCGACGACCTCGAAGGCGGCCGTTTTCTGGCCTTCGATCCGGTCGGGGTTGACCGAATTGACCAGGTGCACGGGGTAATTCGCGGAGAGGTCGCGGGCGATGTCGAGGCAGTCGTCGAAATTGCCCTGCACCTGCAGCAGCTGCGCGTTGTGTGCGATGGCCTGGCTGAGCTTGCCCATGGCGATCTTGCCCTCGGGCACCAGCACGACGGCCTGGATTCCGGCGTGGGTCGCGTAGGCGGCGGCCGACGCGGAGGTGTTGCCGGTGGACGCGCAGATGACGGCCTTGGCACCGTCTTCGACGGCCTTGGAGATGGCCATGGTCATGCCGCGGTCCTTGAAGGAACCGGTCGGGTTCATGCCCTCGTACTTGATCAAGACCTTCGCGCCCGTGCGAACGGAGAGCGCCGGAGCCGGAATCAGCGGGGTGCCCCCTTCGCCGAGAGTGATGATGGGCGTCGCATCCGTGATGTTGAGGCGGTCCGCGTACTCGCGCAGCACGCCGCGCCACTGCCGGGAAGCCGTCTTCACGACTGGTTTCGGCAGAGTCTCTCGTTCGCTGGACATCAGGCTCCTTCAACTCTCAAAACGGATGCGACATTGGTGACAAATCTGTTCGCGGCGAGGTCTGTCACGGTGGCCGCCAGGGCGGCCTCCGTAGCCTCGTGCGTTCCGATAACTAGGGTAGCCGTGGCGGAGACGGCGGAGCGACTCGCGGTGCCCGGCTGGGCCGGCGTCATCGACTGCTCGACCAGTGCCAGGGACACGCCGTGGTCGCTGAACACGCTGGCGAGCGTGGCGAGAACGCCGGGTTCGTCGGTGACTTCCAGGGTGACGGCGTAGCGCGTGACGATCTGGCCGATGTCGAAGACCGGCAGGTCGGCGTGCTGGGACGCGGGAACGCCGGGGCCACCGGCGATGTGGCGGCGGGCCAGTGACACCAGGTCGCCGAGCACGGCGGACGCCGTCTCCACTCCCCCGGCGCCGGCGCCGTAGAACATCAAGCTGCCGGCCGACTCCGCTTCGACAAAGACCGCGTTGTTGGCGCCGTGCACGGAGGCGAGCGGGTGGCTGCGGTGAACCATGGCCGGGTAGACCCGGGCGGAGACGCCCTGCTGGCCGCTTTCGGCGTCGACGAGGCGTTCGCAGATGGCGAGCAGCTTCACGACGTAGCCGGCCTTACGGGCTGAGTCGATCTGCGCGGGCGTGATGGCGGTGATGCCCTCGCGGTAGACGGATGCGAGCGGCACGGTCGTGTGGAAGGCGAGGCTGGCCAGAATGGCCGCCTTCTGCGCCGCGTCGTACCCGCCGATGTCGGCGGTCGGGTCGGCCTCGGCGTAGCCGAGGTCGGTGGCCAGGGCGAGAGCCGCCTCGAGGGTGTCCCCCTCAGTGTCCATCCGGTCGAGGATGAAGTTGGTGGTGCCGTTCACGATGCCGAGGATGCGGTTGACCTGGTCGCCGCCGAGACTCTCGCCGAGCGGCCGAACGATCGGGATCGCACCGGCCACGGCCGCCTCGTACTTGAGCTGTGCGCCGACCTGGTCGGCGGCGGCGAAGAGTTCGGGCCCGTGGGTGGCCAGCAACGCCTTGTTGGCGGTGACGACATCCGCCCCCGAGTTGATCGCCATCAGAATGTATGAGCGTGCGGGCTCGATGCCGCCCATCAACTCGATGACGACGTCGGCGCCGAGGATCAGGGTCTCGGCGTCGGTGGTGAACAGCTCGCGGGGCAGGTCGACGGTGCGCTCGGCGTCGACGTCGCGCACCAGGATGCCGACGAGCTCGAGGCTGGCACCCACCCGGTTGGCGAGTTCTTCACTGTTTTCGAGCAGCAGCCGGGCGACCTGGGCGCCGACGGAGCCGCCTCCCAGCAGTGCGACGCGCAGATTGCGGTATTCGATCATCGGGCGGGTTCCTTCGGTAGATCGGTCGAGCCGGTGGTCGAGCCGGTGGTCGAGCCGGTCGAGCCCGAGACCCCGGTGTCGCGGGCGAGCAGGTCGGCGATAGTCTCGCCGCGCACCAGCATCCGCGGGATGCCGTCGGCCACCGCGACCACGGCCGGCCGGCCGAGGAAGTTGTAGTTGTTCGACAGCGACCAGCAGTAGGCGCCGGTGGCCGCGACGGCCACCAGGTCGCCCGGGGCCACGTCGCCGGGGAGATAGTCAGCGTCGACGACGATGTCGCCGCTCTCGCAGTGCTTGCCGGCGAGGCGCACCAGCACCGGGTCGGCCGCCGACACGCGGCCGGCGAGCCGCACGGTGTAGTCGGCGCCGTAGAGGGCGGGGCGGGCGTTGTCGCTCATGCCTCCGTCGACACTGACATAGAGGCGCGGGTTGCCGGCCACGTCGACGGATTTGGTGGTTCCGACCTCGTAGAGGGTGATTCCGGCCGGGCCGATGATGTAACGTCCCGGCTCGAAGGCGACCACGGGCACCGGGATGCCGAGGGCGCTGCACTGCGCGGCGACGATGTCGGCCAGGCTGGCCGCGAGTTCGCCGATCGGGGTGGGGGTGTCGGCAAGGGTGTAGGCGATGCCGAAGCCGCCGCCGAGGTTCAGCTCGGGGACGGGGCCGCCTGCGAGCAGGGCGGCGTGCACGGCGAGGAGGCGCGACGCGGATTCGGCGAAGCCGTCGGCGCCGAAGATCTGCGAGCCGATGTGGCAGTGCAGGCCGCGGAAGCCCAGGCTCGGCTCGGCCCGGATGAGGCCCACCAGCGCCGCGGCGTCATCGAGCGTCACGCCGAACTTCTGGTCTTCGTGCGCCGTGGCGAGGAATGCGTGGGTGTGCGCGTGCACGCCGCTGTTCACGCGCAGCCGAACGGCCTGCACGATGCCGTGCCGGGCGGCGGCCGCGGCGACGCGCCCGATTTCGACCAGGCTGTCGATCACGATGGTGCCGACGCCGACGCGGCAGGCCTCGTCGATCTCGGCCAGGGATTTGTTGTTGCCGTGATAGCCGAGCCGGTTCGGCGGGCTGCCGGCCGCCAGCGCCACGGCGAGTTCGCCGCCGCTGCAGACGTCGATGTTGAGACCTTCGGCCAGCATCCAACGGGCGATCTCGGTGGACAGGAACGCCTTGCCGGCGTAGTAGATGTGCACGCTCGTGCCGATGCGGGCGAACTCGGCCTCGAAGGCGGCGCGGAGCGAGGCCGCGCGGGCGCGGGCATCCGTTTCGTCGACCAGATAAAGAGGAGTGCCGAATTCGGCGGCCAGGGCGGAGGCGGTGCAGCCGCCGATGAGGAGTTCCCCCCGCGGGGTGCGGTCGATGGTGGCCGGCCAGAGGCCATCGGCGAGCGCATTGGCGTCGTCGGGCAGGCAAAGCCAGTCGGGGGCGAGCGGGTTGGTGGCCACGGGTGAAAACCTCACGGGAAATGTCGAGTGGGTGTCTCACTGAGTGGCGAGCGAACCCGGATTGGTCCCTGAAGCCAGTGAAAGGATGCCGTCGGCTGCGACCGGGGACCTGACCCGAGTGTAGCGAACGCCGCCGGTGCGCGCCGAATCGCGTTACGTCCCGCTGCGTGGCGGGCTGCGCGGGCTGGGCAGCGGGGCGGGCCGCGATCAGACCAGCGCGGCGGTTTCGGCCACGTCGACGATCCACGCCTCCGGGTCGCTCATGACCGACGAGCCGCTGCTAGTCCAGATGCGCCGCATCTTGAGGAGCATCTTCTCCGCCTCCCGGACGGAGCCCAATTCCAGGTCGACCATGACGAAGTTCGGAACAGTCACCGAGCGGAGGATCGTGTAGCGGATCACCCCCGATCCGCGGCGGTCGGCCGGGTCCAGGTCGAAGGCGCGTTTCCAGCGGTCATAGTCGGGCACTGGGTGCTGAATGCGCAACAACGTCATGGTGCCTCCTCGAAAAGGCGAATGCGCGACCGGCGGATACCTCGAGTGTACGACCCCGCGGGCGTCGTGTCAGGCCCCGGTTTGATCACGGTCCGAACGATGTGCGAGCGTGTCGGCGTGCTGCAAGGGCGTGAAGTGCGGGGTCAACCGGCGGTGCAGCTGCCGAGGGTGGTCAACGACTGACGGCTCAGCGTCAACGAGCTCGACTGCAGCGTGAGTCGCGCTCGATCCGCGGTCACGTTCACTCCGGCGAGGGTGACCCCCTCGGGGAGGTACTGGGCCACGCAGATGCGGAGCGGTTCCTCACCCAGAACACGAGACAGCAGGTTGCCGGCGTCGATGCTGCCGCCGCCTGAGGTGACGCTGGCACCGCTCGGCGTGAGCAGCAGTGCGTCGGCGCCCACGCTCGGCGTCGCCGAGGCGCGGTAGCCGATCGGGAAGCCGAGCACCTCCAGGCTGCCGCTGTAGCTGATCTCGTCCTTCCCGAGTTCGACGCCGGCGTCGGGGACATTGCTCGGCAGAGCCTGGCTCAGCAGGGTGTTGAGGGAGTCGGGTTCGAGGTCGATGATGCCGCGCACGTCGCCGACGGGCTGGGATTGGTCGAGCGGGACATCCGTCGCCACGACGTGCACGGATGCCGGCACGCCGTCCACGGTCAGGGTGCCTGATTCCAGGGCCACCCGGTCGAAGCTGCCGCCGAGGTACTGCGCGATGACCGACAGGCCTCCGATGGAGACGGCCACGTCCCCGGTCACGGTGTCGGGCAGGTTCGAGGCGATCTCCTGCTCGATCTGGCCCTCGGCGTAGCTGCGCAGTCCCCCGTCGACGAAGAAGAAAGCAGCGACGAGCCCGACCACAACCAGACCCGCGACGATGAACGCCCCGAGCCCGCGACGACGGGATTTCCTGGCGGACGCGTCCATGCCTACATGCGTTCCGGTGCGGAGACGCCGAGCAGGCCGAGGCCGTTGCGGATGACCTGGCCGGTGGCGTCGTTGAGCCAGAGCCGGGTGCGGTGCAGGTCGGTGATCGGTTCGTCGCCGAGCGGGATCACCCGGCAGCTGTCGTACCAGCGGTGGTAGTAGCCGGCAACCTCTTCGATGTAGCGGGCGATACGGTGGGGCTCGCGCAGTTCGGCGGCCTGCGCGACGACGCGCGGGTATTCCTGCAACACGCCGAGCAGGGCCGATTCGCTGTCGTGGGTGAGCAGCTCTGGGGCGAATGCGGTGCGTTCCACCCCCGCGGTGGCCGCGTTGCGGGCGACTGAGCAGGTACGGGCATGCGCATACTGCACGTAGAAGACCGGGTTCTCGTTGGTGCGCTTGCCGAGCAGGTCGAGGTCGATGTCGAGCTGGGTGTCGCTGCTGGACCGCACCAGGGAGTAGCGGCCGGCGTCCACGCCGACGGCGTCGACGAGGTCGTCGAGGGTGACGATCGTTCCGTTCCGTTTGCTCATGCGCACCGGTTCGCCGTTGCGCAGCAGGTTGACCATCTGTCCGATCAGGATCTGCAGGTTCACGCCGGGCACGTCGCCGAACGCCTCGACCATGGCCATCATGCGGCCGACATAGCCATGGTGGTCGGCGCCGAGCATGATCAAGTTCTGGTCGAAACCGCGCTCACGCTTGTCGAGGTAGTAGCCGAGGTCGCCGGAGATGTAGGCCGGTTCGCCGTTGGAACGGATGATGACGCGGTCGCGGTCATCGCCGAACGTGGTCGTGCGCAGCCAAATGGCCCCGTCTTCTTCGAAGATGTGGCCCTGTTCGCGCAGCCGTTCGATGGCCCGGTTGACGGCGCCGGACTCGTGCAGGGAGTCTTCGTGGAAGTACACGTCGAAGTCCACGCCGAAGCCGTGCAGCTTCTCCTTGATCTCGGTGAACATCAAATCGACGCCGACGCTGCGGAAGACTTCCTGCTGCTCATCGCGGGCCAGCACCGCGATGTCGCCTTCGTGGCTGGCCACGACCTGGTCGGCGATGTCTCCGATGTAGGCGCCGCCGTAACCGTCTTCGGGGGTGGGCTCGCCCAGATAGCCGGCGAGCACGCTGCGGGCGAAGCGGTCGATCTGCGAGCCGTGGTCGTTGAAGTAGTACTCGCGGGTGACGTCGGCGCCCTCCGCCTGCAGCACCCGGGCCAGGCTGTCACCCACGGCCGCCCAGCGCACGCCGCCCATGTGGATGGGGCCGGTGGGATTGGCGGACACGAATTCGAGGTTGATCTTGAGGCCGTCGTAGAGGTGCCCGGTGCCGTAAGCGGGGCCCGCATCGACGATGGTCTTGGCGAGTGCGCCGGCGGCGGCGGCCTCGAGACGGATGTTGATGAAGCCGGGTCCGGCGACGTCCACCGAGGCCACGTCGGGAAGCTGTTCCAGGCCGGCAGCCAGTTCGGCGGCCACCTCGCGCGGGTTGGAGCCGAGTGGCTTGGCGATCTTCATCGCGATGCTGGAGGCCCAATCACCGTGGTCGCGGTTTCTCGGACGCTCGAGGGTGACATCCGCCCCGGTCAGGTTGACGTCGGTCACGTCGATTCCGGCCTCGCGTCGACGCTCGCTCAACTGGAGGATGAGGTCGAGCAGGGATTGGGAAAGCTCAGCGGGAGTCACGACAAGCAAGCTTACCGGCCCGGTCACAGACAACCCTCTTGGTAAGGTCAAGCGTGACTCACTCCCTCTCGCCCAGACTCCCGCGCGGACGGCTCCTGCGCACCACCCTTCTCCTTGCCACCGGCACGGTCGCCGTCGTGGCGCTGGCTGCCTGCGGTTCGGGTTCCACCCCGGAAAGCAGCCCGTCGGCAGCGTCGCCATCATCTACTCCCGGGTCGACGTCGGACGCGACGCAGACACCGGGGCCCACCGCGACGCCGACGCCCACCCCCACGGCAGCAGGCACCCCGGTCACATTTACCTGCGACCAGGTGCTCACCCTAGACGACGTCTACGCCTTCAACCCGAGCTACGGCACCGCCCCCGGTTTCGAGCCGACCATCGCCGCGGGTCAGACGGCGGCAGAGTACCAGGGGCTGAATTGCGGACTGCTCAATCAATCCAGCGACGGAACGATCGAGGTCTCGGTGACCCAGCCCAACGACGTGCTGCTGTCGCAGCTGAAGAACGATGCCATCAGCTCCAGCCAGATCGTTCCCACGTATGGCACGCTGCCCGCCGTCGAGGGCTATTTTTCGGCTGCCGGCGGCACTGGTGTGGCCCAGGTCTTCACCTCCACCTACTGGATCACGGTGGGCTCGAGCGAGTTCGTCGAGCCGGGCGACGCCGAGTCACTCGTTTCCGCGGCGATCGCGAACCTGCAGTAACACGCCCGGGCGGACCGCGCGGCGGAACCCACCTGAACCTGCCCGAACCTGCCGAATTCGGCCTTTCCGGTCGAGTTCGGGTGGTGTGCCGGGCGGGCTCGACCGCATCCGTCGAACTCGATGCGGAACATCGCCTGCCCGGATGCTGATAACCTAGTGCTTTCCCTGGCCCCCATAGCTCAGGGGATAGAGCACTGCCCTCCGGAGGCAGGGGCGGCAGTTCGAATCTGCCTGGGGGCACAACAGTCAGAGTTCGTGCGAACACTCGGGTCGCGGGCTAATCGGTGACAAGATCTGAAGGCTTTGTTACGCCGTTTGCCCACACTGGCCCACAGTTCCTCGCCGCCGACTCTGATGCCCTGCCGCTCGGCTACGCCCGGATCCCGGCACCCCGCTGCCGGCCTACCGGCTCAGTGCCTACCGGCTCAGTGCCTACCGGCTCAGTGCCTACCGGCTCAGTGCGGAAACCATCGCGCAAGGCGAACTCGATGCGCGGACCGGGGAACTCAACAGGGCGCGGATGCGTGACCCGGTAGGTGTGCGGCATGAAGCCCTCGCCGACGAGGCTCGGCGTCGCTATGCCGTGGTCGCACCGGTCACCCGCGCTACCGACAGGTCAGCGATGACCATTGAGCCACACCGGGGCGGGACCGCCGCCATCCGATGGGTACGCAGATCAGCTGAGGAGCGCGACGGGATCACGTGGACGTCGGCGCCCGCGGCGGTCGGGTCTGGGAGCACGTCGTCGGAGCCCCACCGCAACGACTCGAGACCGCGGTACTTACAGACGATGGCCGGGGAAGGGCTGCCACCAAGACCTTCCCCCCGTTCGAATCCGGAGGCAGCGAGGTTGCTGTGCCCCGGCCCCTCCGGAATCGCGTGCAACGCGGAGAATACCGCTACCGCCTCTGAAGCTCCGGGCCCGGTGGTGGACCGGTTCGACGGAGATTCTGGTCTGAAACCACATTTTTGGGTTTCCTGGGGCAGTTTCGGGCAGAATCTCCGTCGAATTCGTTCGGGAGAGAGTTGCTGCTCAGCCTGTGACGAGAAGACACGGGAGTCCCGGAACGCTCGCTCGGGAACCACGGACCGCTCCCTCAGAAGTCGCGGAACCCACGCTCATCCCGCGTCGCGGTCGATCGCCTGTGCCGGTTTGGAAGCAACTGCCCCGCCCCTCCCTCGAAACCCGGTGACGGCCCGTCCGGAGATTCCCGCGACGCGGGTCGAGCCCGTCGAGACCAAGAGCTACAGCGCTGCCCGCTTGCTCGGCAGTGCCACCAGCGTCTGCTCCGGATCTACCTCGACCGGTGGCCCAAGCCAGTACTGCGTTCCGGTGCGGCTGATCGTCCAGTGCTGGTTGTGCAGCAGCAGATGGTGGGGATGACAGAGGAGTACCCCGTCGGCGAGGTCCGTATACCCGTTGTTTTTGAGCCATTCGTTGATGTGGTGCGCTTCTGCCCACGCTGGCGGTTTCTCACAGTCGACCCAGAGACATCCGCCGTCACGGACTGCCATTGCGGCGCGCTGTTTCTCGGTGAAGAGTCGTTCTTCGCGGCCGACGTTGATGATCTGGCCGTTGTCGTCGAATTTGATGCCGCGGGTCCCGGTGTCGCAGAGCAGCCGGTCGATGGTCTCCTGCGAGATCGGGACCGGGTTGCCCTCGATCTGCCCGTGGCCGGCCGGTGCGGCCGGCTGCCGCGCCTCTGCTTCCTGCGCGTCTGCTTCCGGCTTGAGCGCCTTCTCGGTCACGATCACGCGCACCGAGGGTCGGCGCCCGCCGAAGACCCGGCCCGGGTCGGCCTCGCCGGCGATTTTGAGCAGCTGCACGAGGGAGTCAGCGGCGATCTGTTCGGTCGTGCGGGGGTCGTCTTGCATCTTCTTTGCCCAGGCCGCCCGCTCTGCATCCACGAATCGCACCCCGCCGCGGCGCGGGCCCGTGATCGAGTCGAACGTGGAGAGCATGAACTCGCCGTCTTCGGGGGCAAACAGCCCGCTGAGTCGTACGTTGCCGTTGCCCAGCCGGTAGACCCGCAGGTAGCGGTCGTCGGAGGCCTGCTTCTCCCGGGCGGCGATGCCGGCCTCGTCAAGCTGGTCGCGCATCCGTCTCGCCCATTTGAACACCTGATCGGCATTCAGTGACGACGCCTCCGCCAGGAGCGCCTCCAGCGCCACCGCGAGCTTCTCGGCGGTGACCGAGGCGTCGATCTGGCCCAGCCCCGCGCGGATCGACTCGGCCGCGTCGACGGAAAGGGTTCCGGCGGTGACGGCCCGGGCGATCGGTGCCTGCCACGGCACCTTCGCCTCGAATTCGGCGACCTCGGCGGCATCCCTGTCGGGCGAGGAGAGCGCCGCCTCGACGAGCCTGTCGGCCGCCTCGGCATCGGCCATCATGGTGCCGACTGCGACCAGCTTGTAGGCGTCGCCCTTGGACGAGCCGGTCGAGTTCTGGATCAGGGCCACCGGCGAGAGGTACCCCTGCTGCGCCGCCAGGCCCGAGTGCCCGAGCTCCGGTCGGGAACGCTCGGCGATGGTCGCCGCCATCCAGGCGGCATAGGTATCGACGAGACGGCGGATCGAAGCGATTCGCTTCTGACCGGCCAACACCTCGGCATCAGGAAGGGCCGCGAGATCGGCGCATGATGAGCCCAGCAGGGCCACGGCATCGGCCGCCTGCCTGAGGTCTTCCGCGAGGTTGGTCATGTTACGAGGATACCTCATTGCGTACACATAGTCGAGAATTTGTCAGATAGTTGAGGATTTTTGGAGGTTGAGATTCGAAGTCCTGTTCATCGATCTTGGAGGCATCGCTTCGGGTCTCGCCCAGCTCTACCACCGGGTCGGGAGCCCTCTGAGGCTGGGCGGCCGCCCCGTTGTCCCCGGGAAAAGCCGGGCCTACCATGTGTCGCAGCCCCACTTCGGGAACCGAGCGTCGTTGCCGTGCCTCGGCGGGTTGCCGCACACAGGTCTCGGGCATTGCTCCGGATGTCCGCGTCCTGCACATCACAGGACGGGACTGACCATGAGCACGTATCTGTTTGAAGTGAACTACGTGGGCGAAGGTATCAGGGGCCTCATGCGCGAAGGCGGTACCGGCCGTCGGGAGACGCTGGTCGCAGCCCTCAAATCGGTGGGTGGGTCGGTCGAGAGTTTCTACTACGCCTTCGGGGAGACCGACGTTCTGGGGGTCATCGAGGTTCCGGAGCCGTCCGACGCCGCCAAGAAAACGCCGGCGTATCGGGCTCCCGGCCAGTAGGTCTGCAGCGGCGTTCTCCCGCTCTAGCGCAGCATCCATGGGCACTCGGATGCGGTGACGCCCCGAGCCGGATGGCCATCGGCTGACACCTACTCCGCCCAGTTGCCCGGAACGATGACGACCAGTCTGCAGCGCGGACATCGGTGACAGGACTCGAGCCCCTGAGCGGTGTCCACACCGTCGGGGGTCATTTCGGCCCCGCACGCCGGACACACCGGGCCGTCACCGTCGAGGGCGAACTCTTCCATTACTCCAGTCTGCGGCGTCCGTGCGGGCCGGTGCCGCGGCAACCGTCTCGCGCGCATCGTGCGCCGTTGCGCGCGTGGCACGCAAGGCGCGCAGCGGCGCAGCGGCGCAGCTCCGGCGCGACGCCGACTGGCGGCGACGCGGAAAGGGAATCGGTACGCGACGCGGAAAGGGAATCGGCACGCGAAGCGGAAAGGGAAACAGTGCGGGAACGACCGGGCTCTGTGCCATGCTGACCGAATCGACGATCGGGGGCTCTCAGTGGTGCGTGACCACGGCTTCAAAGACGCGTACTCGCTGGCCCAGCGCGATCCGGCCTACCTCGCGGCGGTTCGGGTCGCTTACTCGGGAGAGAAGAACGTGCTCAACGCCCTGTGGTGGGCGACTCACCCCGCCGAGGCGGCACCGGATGGCTCACCGTCCCCGGCAAACCAGCTGCGCGACCTCCAGAAGCGCGTCTTCTCGGCGAACGGCGACTCCGTCGGCGATCCGAAGGCCACCGCCGCACTGCGGGAGCTGCAGGCCACGGTGGCCGCCGACCGTGCCGCGATCGCCGCCGCGATCCGTGCGGCCGAATTCGCGGTCAACACCCAGCCGCCCCGCTCCCCCGGTGAGTCGACGGCACCGAGGAAGACTGGTCCCCGGACGATGCACGAGGGGACGTCCGAGGGTTCGCTTCAACCGTTTTTCGAGGAGGTACTCGACGAGACTGCGCTGCCCGCCAGCGGACGCGACCGCAACGCTCTCCTGGTTCTCGGCATCCTTGTCGCACTGGGTGTCGGTTTCGTCGTCGGCACTCTAACGAATGCCTCGCTCGTCACCGCATCGCCTTCTGCGGATCCCGTGAACGCGGAGGACACCTGCGGCCAAGTGAGTGACGTTGTGACGCTGATGCACAATGCGTACGGTTCGCTGCTAGCAGTGCCCTCAACCCAGCAGGAGTTCGAGGGAGCCGCACGGCTCGTTGCGCGGCTGAGCGCCCGCGTGGACACCGTGCCCGGCTCCGCGGTGGCGGACCAGGTGGAGGCCCTGAAGGGCCTGCTGCCGTCGTCGGCCAGCGAGCAAATCGATCCGCTGTCGACAGAGTGGGGGCAGGCTCTGGCCCGTGTCAGCGCGGCCTGCAGCGCTGCCGGGTTCGACATCAGCGTGGACGCCTGGATTGGCGGCTGACGGCACCGGCCCGGTCGGGAGCGCGATTTCTCGGATGCATGGACCTTCGGTTTGATGAGCTGGACTTTCCGTCTTGGCCGCCCGCTCCGCGCGATCAGGCGGTGCGCTATACGCCCGCCAGAATCGCGGTGCCGAGCTCGGCCGGCCCGGTGAACTGGAGCCAGTGCCCGGTGGGCAGGTCCACGTACTCGACGTCGTGCAGGCGGGCCAGCTCCGCCACAAACGGATACCCGGCGGCAATCCACTCGGTGAGCAGCGCGGACGATCTCGCAGGAGCGGTGCGGAGGCATGGGCTGCCGGGGGACATCCGGTGCGCCCGCAGCACTAACCTCGGAGATTTTCGCGACACGCCGCTCAGGCTGGCCCCCGAACCGGCGTTTCCCGAAAATCTCCGCGATTACGTGACGACGGATGCCTGTCAGCGAGCCCGTGTTCCACGAGCGCTCGCACGGCGAATCCTTCCTCCACCTCGTCGCGGCACGGTCCCGCTACCCGGGCTTGTGGATCCTCGACGAGCCGGAGTCGGCCCTCTCCTTCACCGGTTCTCTCGCCCTGATCCGCCACCTGCAGGACATCCTGGACGCGGGCGGATCCCAGGTCATCCTCTCGACGCACTCCCCGATCCTGGCGTCGCTCCCGGGCGCCGCCATCTACGAGGTCGGGCCCTGGGGTTACCGCCCGTGCGCCTGGGAAGACCTTGACCTGGTGCGCGACTGGCGCTCCTTCCTGGAGGCCCCGGAGCGCTACCTGCGGCACCTGTTCTGACCCGGGGCAACCGATGGCCACCGGCCGCGACCGGCACCCGCTCTCACCATCGGTCGGGCCTCAGTTCTGCAGGAACGTGGTGACGTACGCCACCGTGTCGGCCGGGCTGACCCCCAGCTCCCGCAGCCGTTCGACATAGGTCTTTGCCGCGCCGAGCGCCTGCTGTTCGACCGAGTCCGGTGCGGCCTTGACGAAGGAACCGGCCCTGCCGCGGGTCTCGATGAACCCCCCAGCCTCGAGTTCCTTGTAGGCACGCGCCACGGTGTTCGGCGCGAGCACCAGGTCAGCGGCGAGCCTGCGCACCGTGGGCAGGCGTGTTCCCGCGACCATGTCCCCGCTCCGGATGTGCGCAATGACCTGCACGCGCAGCTGGTCGAACGGCGGCGTCGCCGAACGCGGGTCGATGCGGAGAATCACTGCGGGCCGACCGGGCGCGAACCGGCATCCGCGTGGAGGGTTCGCCGAAAGTGCCGCCGTGACGAGGTGAGAACGGATGCGGCGGCGGCGAGATCCAGGATCGCGGCCGAGCGAAGCGAATCGAAGATCATGTCGGACCACACGTCACCGAGCATCGAAACCCCGTTATGTTCTTCGTTTTGTGTCAGCCTATCAATACAATCATAAGCACACAACAGGGATCCCGACGTCGGATACACGGTTGACCGCCGAATTCACCCCGTCCGGTCGAGTTCGCCCCGGCTCGGCTCGGTTCAGCGGGCCAGCATGTCCGGCAGCAGCGGCGAGAAGATCACGACGAAAGCCAGCACATTCAGGGCCACCGTGCCCCAGAACGCCTGCCGAAAACCGGCCTTCTTGGTTTTGTGCCGCAGCACCTGCTGCGCCACGATCGCGCCCGGCCAGCCGCCGGCGAATCCGAGCAGCAGCAGGGTGTTCTCCGGCACCCGCCAGCGCGCGGCGACCGCTGCGGACTTGTCCACGGCGTAGGCGACGAAGCAGGCGAGGCTGACGGCCAGGTAGAACGCGGCCACCCAGATCGAGACCGGTCGGTAGGCGTCGACGACGAGGTAGATCGACGTGAAGGCGACGATGGCGAGGTAGGCGACGGCTCCCGAACCGGTGCGGGCGGGCATCCGTCGCCGCGTGTCGGTCTGCCTCGTGCGTGGGGACTGCCGCCTGGGCCTGGTCTGTCTCATCTGTGTCTCCTCGCGGCAGCAGCTCAGTCGAGGAAGTCGCGAACGACGGTGTCGAGGGCCGCGACCGTCAACGCGATCGAGCCGATGTCGATGCGCTCGTCGTTGCCGTGGAACAGCTGCCGGAAGGTGCCGTAGTCCCAGTGCCGGCCGAGCAGCGCGAAACCGTAGGCAGGGACGCCGCGGCGGCGGTAGAACCGCGCATCGGAGCCGCCGACGCTGAGCACCGGGAGCAGGTCGGCGTCGGGGTAGGCCCGGCGCACGGCCTTGCCGAGCGAGTGGAACAGCGGCGTGTCGACCGCGGACCGGGTGGCCGCGGCGAATTCGTCGCCCTCGATCGTGACCTCGTCGGCCAGGTCGCCGAGCGCCTCCCGCAGGTAGGCGTCGACGTCGGCGGCTGACAGGTCGGGCAGCACCCGGATATCGAGGGTGATCGTGGCGAGCGCGGGGATGACGTTGTCCTTCACCCCGGCCCGCACGATGTTGGGCGAGATGGTGGTGTGGGTGGATGCGTGCGCGAACCCGGCCAGGCTGCCGAGGTCGTTCAGGGCGCCGTCGATGCGGTGCGGGTCGAGCAGGCGGGCGGCAAGGTCGGGTTCCAGTTCGAGGGCCTGCACATATCGGCGCCAGTCGGCGGTGATCTGCACCGGAGCGCGGTAGCGGGCCAGGCGCCCCACGGCATCCGCAGCGATCACCGCGGCGTTGCGCGCGCCCCACGGGGCCGACCCATGGCCGGGGGTGCCGCGCACGGAAAGGCGCCGACCGGCGATACCTTTTTCGCCGACGGCCGTCGAGATCAGCGGCCGCGGCCCGACCATGGCCCCGCCGGACTCGGTGAGCACGGCGTCCGCGTCGATCAGATCGAGCCGGTGCTCGGTGAGCCATTCCACGCCGAAGTGGCTGCCGTCTTCCTCGTCGGCAACCGCGGCGAAGATGAGGTCGCCGCGCGGCCGGAACGGTCCGGTCGCAATGGCCCGGGTGACGACCGCGTAACTGGCGGTCAGGTAGAGCATGTCGAGGGCGCCGCGTCCCCAGATCTCGCCGTCGATGATCTCGGCGCCGAAGGGGTCGCGGCTCCAGCCGCCGTCGTCGATCGGCACCACGTCGAGGTGGCCGACCAGGGCGAGCGTGGGCGCCGTGGGATCGGTGCCCCGGATGCGAGCGATCAGGGAGGCGCGGCCCGGATGCGGTTCGACCACCTCGAGGTCGAGTCCCGACCCGGAGAAGAACCCCTCGAGCGTACGCACGCTGCGAATCTCGCCGCCCGAATCGGGAGTGCCGTCGTTGACGCAGGCGTTGCGGATGAGGTCGCGCAGCAGGTCCACCGTCTGGCGGGTCAGGGCTTCATGGTCGCTCATGCGCATGCTGGACGGATATGGTGCGCGACAGTCGATTCCATGGTGGCGGCCAGTCCTTTTGTAAAGTGCCTGAACTCTACCGGGTGAGATCGGCCGCGGCGCACGCCTGGGCGGCGGCCGCCCGGGAAACCGCGTAGCGGATGTGCACCCGGAGCGGTGAGCCGACGGGAATCTTCGGATGCTGGAACTCGGCGGTCGCGGTCATCCCGAGTCGTTCCATCACGGCCCGCGACGGTTCGTTGATGACCGCCGTGATCGCCTGCACCTGTTCGAGCTCGAGCCGCCCAAAAGCGACATCGAGGGCCGCCCGGGCGGCTTCGGTGGCGTAGCCCTGGCCCCAGAAGGAGCGGGCCAGCCGCCAGCCGACCTCGAGCCCGCCGGGTCCGGGGATGAACGCGGGCACGGGAGCGAGCCCGGTGAAGCCGATGAAGTCACCCGTCGACTGTTTCTCGAGCGCCCAGAGCCCGTAGCCGTGCGTCTCGAAGAGCCGGTCGGCCCGGCCGGCGAGCGCGTCGCTCTGGGTCCGGGTCAGCCGAGACGGGAAGTACCGCATCACCTCCGGGTCCTCCCCCATCGCGGCGAACGGCGCCAGGTCTGACTCACGCCAACGGCGCAGCAGGAGGCGGGCGGTGCGGGTCTCGAGCGGCATCCGTCCAGACTAGTGACCCGGACCCCTGCGGGTGGTCAGGGAATCCAGTTGAACTCGTCCGGGTCGGGGCCGGTGCGCTCGTCGCGGTTCAACGCTGTGATCGCAGCCAGGTCGTCGGCAGTCAATTCGAAGTCGAAGAGCGCGAAGTTCTCCTCGACCCGGCTGCGGGTGACGGACTTCGGGAACACGATGTCGCCACGCTGCAGGTGCCAGCGCAGGGTGACCTGAGCGGCAGAGCGGCCCAGGCGGCCGGCGATGGCCGTGATCACGGGGTCGCCGAGCACCCTGCCCTGTGCGATGGGCGACCACGCTTCGGTCACGATGCCGTGCTGCGTGTTGAACGCGCGCACGTTGTTTTGGGTCAGGTACGGGTGCACCTCGATCTGGTTGACGGCCGGCACTGTGCCGGTCTCGTCGAGGAGGCGCCGCAGGTGCTGCGGCTGGAAGTTGGAGACGCCGATGGTCTTCACCCGCCCGGAGGCGTGCATCTCCTCCAACGCCTTCCAGGTCTCGACGAAGTCGCCGACGGCCGGCAGCGGCCAGTGAATCAGGAAGAGGTCGAGGTAGTCGAAGCCGAGGGTCTCGAGCGTCTGCTCGAAGGCGGCCAGGGCATCAGTTCGGGAGTGGAAGCCGTTGTTGAGCTTGCTCGTGACGAAGACGTCAGTCCGATCCAGGCCGGATTCGCGCACGGCCTCGCCGACGCCCTGCTCGTTGCCGTACATCTCGGCGGTGTCGATGTGGCGGTAGCCCACCTCGAGGGCGGCGAGCGTCGACCGCCTGGTGTCGGCCGGCTCAATTTGGTACACGCCGAACCCGAGCTGCGGGATCGTCTCTCCGTTGTTGAGGGTGATGCGGGGAATGGATGTCGTCGGTGCTGCGGTCATGTCGTAGAGCTCCTTCTGTCGACGAGGCGCACGGAGAAGACTGCGCGCCCCACCCTGAACTAAACGGCGCACGGTGAAGCGAATTCCCGTTCAGGGCCGATCGACAGGCTCGAGACCCGGCGGGCGCCGGCGAGGTGCTCGACGACCTCGACCTGACCAACGGGGGTGTCGTCGATGATCTGCAGCCCGCGGCAGATGCCCAGCCAGCCGGCCGCCGTGACAGTGGGCAACAGTGGTACTCCTGCCTGGGCGGTGGACGGGCCTGTGTCGCCGTCCTATGCTCAATCTGGGAACGCCCGAGTGTCGATGGTGGTGTGAGGATGGGGTCCATGCGGTCACGGTGGTTGATTCCGGTCGCGGTTGCGGCGGTTCTGAGCTTTGCGATGTCCAGCGCGTCGGCGCCCACGGCGGCTTGGGCGCAAAACCCGGTCGACTTCGGCGCCAGCCACATCGTCGACACGGTCGACGCCGTCACCGCCCGCGCCGACGAGGTCACGGCCGCGTTCGACGAGCTCTATTCCGAGACCGGGGCCGACCTCTTCGTGGCCTATGTCGACAGTTTCACCGGGGTCGAGGACCGCGAGCAGTGGGCCGACCAGACGGCTGACAACAACGGCTTCGGCACCAACGACGTGCTGCTGGCCATAGCGACGGATGACCGCCAGTACCAACTTTCCGTGGCCCCCGACTCCGCCCTGACGGATGCCCAGCTCCAGGAGATCGAGACCGTCGCCATCGAGCCGGCTCTGCGCCAAAACGACTGGGCCGGCGCCGCGATCGCCGCAGCCGAGGGTTTCTCCGCGGCTCTGCGGGGCGAGCCGGTCTCGGCCGGCGAGATCACCCCCGGGGACGAAAGCCCCGGCGGCGGTGCCGGCGGGTTCCTCATCGTCGTGTTCGTGGTCATCGCCGTGCTGGTGCTTCTGGTCGCCGGAGCGGTCATCCTGCTCGCCCGACGCGGGCGGGGGCGTACCCTGCCAGCCGGAGCCGGAGCGCCGACCGGGCTGCAGGCCCTGCCGACGCCCGAGCTCAAGCGGCGAGCCTCGAGCACCCTCGTGCAGACCGACGACGCGATCCGTTCCAGTGAGCAGGAGCTCGGCTTCGCGATCGCCCAGTACGGCACGGAGGTCACCACCGCCTTCCGGGCCGCGCTCGAAACGGCGCAGAAGCAGCTCAGCCAGGCGTTCACCCTGCAGCAGAAGCTCGACGACGCCGAGCCGGACTCCGAAGAGCAGGCGCGCGCCTGGTACGCCGCGATCATCGACCTCTGCAGCCAGGCCAACCTCACCCTCGATGCGCAGGCCGACGACTTCGACGAACTGCGCCAGCTGGAGAAGAACGCGCCGGAGGTCGCCGCTGCCGTGTCCCAGGGCGCCGAGGCCGTGCGGGCCCGGCTCGCCGGCAGCGAGGAGAGCCTGGCGGCCCTGGCCGCCCGGTACACCGACGTGGCGCTCGGCACGGTTGCCGACAACCCGGCCGAGGCCCGCGAGCGTCTCGCCTTCACGGAGACCGCTCTGGCCCGGGCCACCACCCGGCTGGGTGCCGGCGATACGGCGGCCGCGGCCGTGGACATCCGTGCGGCCGAGGTATCGGTCGACCAGGCGCGGTTGCTCCTGGACGCCGTGGACCGCCTGGGCACCGACCTCGCCGGCGCGATCCGGCAGATGGCGGCCACGGTCGCCGAGCTGCAGACCGATCTGGTGACCGCGCGCGGCCTGCCCACGTCGACCGAGGCCGCCGCCGCGCTGCCGGGAGTGATCAGCCAGACCGAACAGACCCTCGCCGAGGTGCGCGCTCGCTCCGCGGCCGGCCGGATCAACCCGCTCGAGGTGATGGCGATGCTCGACGCCGCCAACACCGCGATGGATGCCGCGCTGCAGGGCGTGCGGGACGCCGAGGCGCAGGTCCAGCGTGCCAGGGCCGCCCTCAACCAGAACCTGCTCGCCGCGCGCGGGCAGGTGTCGGCCGCGGAAGACTTCATCAGCGCCCGGCGCGGGGCGGTGGGCGCGGAGGCGCGCACCCGGGTCGCCGAGGCTGGCAGGGTTCTCGTGGAGGCCGAATCGCTGGCCGCCACCGACCCGGGTGCCGCTCTCGCCGCCTCGCAACGGGCCAACTCCCTGGCCGCGGCCGCCATCGTCGGCGCCCGGAACGACGTCGACGGGTTCGCCGGCCAGGTTCCGGGCGGCCGCGGTCCCGGCTACCGAGCCGGCGGCAGCGGCGGGAACGGGGTCATGGGGGCCGTGCTCGGCGGCATCCTGATCAACACAATCCTCTCCGGCGGCGGGGGTGGCGGGGGTGGCAGGGGTGGCATGCTCGGTGGCGGCGGCGGCGGCCGCGGCGGCGGCTTCGGCATGCCCGGCGGCTTCGGCATGCCCGGCGGCTTCGGCATGCCCGGCGGCTTCGGCGGTGCCGGTTCCCGCTCACGCCGGGGCGGGGGCGGGCGGTTCTAGAAACCGGCGCCGTCGCAGCCGTTTCAGCCGTTTCAGCCGTCGCAGCCGTCGCAGCCCGCACGGCGGCCCACACGTCTTGACCAGCACAAACCGACACACTGGAGGTCAGCCGATGCTCCGGAACTCGAAAGGACACCGCACAATGACGAAACAGTCCATATTTGGCCGTATCTCCCAGTTGGCGAAAGCGAACATCAACGCGCTTCTGGACTCCGCCGAGGACCCGCAGAAGATGCTCGACCAGATGGTTCGCGACTACACCAACAGCATCGCCGACGCGGAGAGCGCGATCGCCGAGACGATCGGCAATCTGCGCCTGCTCGAGGACGACTACCGGGAAGACGTCGAGGCCGCGACCGAGTGGGGTGGCAAGGCCCTGGCCGCGAGCCGCAAGGCCGACCAGCTGCGCACCGCCGGAAACGCGGCCGACGCCGACCGTTTCGACAACCTCGCCAAGGTCGCCCTCGGCCGTCAGATGCAGTCGGAGAAAGAGGCGAAGCTGGCCGAGCCTCAGATTGCCTCGCAGACGGCCGTCGTGGCCCAGCTCAAGGACGGCCTCAACAACATGAAGGAGAAGCTCAACCAGCTCTCCGCCAAGCGCAGCGAACTGATCGCCCGGTCGAAGACCGCCGAGGCGCAGACCAAGGTGATGGATGCCGTCAAGAGCATCGACCTGATGGACCCCACCAGCGAGGTCAGCCGCTTCGAGGACAAGATCCGCCGCGAGGAGGCCCGCGTTCGGGGCGCCAGCGAGCTGGCCGCGTCGAGCCTGGACGCCCAGTTCGAGAGCCTCGAGGACCTCGGCGAGCTCACCGAGGTCGACGCCCGCCTCGCCGCGCTCAAATCCGGCGGCGCCGGCTCCATCACGCAGTAGCCTTCAGCCTCCAGCGCAACCGAGCGCCGACGGGAACATCCCGTCGGCGCCCGGCGTTGTACCTAGCATGACAACTCTTGGAATCATCGGCGCCGGCAACATCGGCAGTCAGCTCGCACGACTCGGCGTGGCCAACGGATACGACGTGGTCGTGAGCAATTCGCGCGGCCCCGAAACCCTCACTGACCTGATCGACGAGCTCGGCCCGCACTCCCGCGCCGCGACCCCCGCCGAGGCCGCCGCGGCCGGCGACCTCGTGGTCGTGACCATCCCGCTGAACCAGATCCACACCCTGCCCACGACGGAGCTGGCCGGCAAGCTCGTGATCGATACGAACAACTACTACCCGCAGCGCGACGGCGACATCGCCGCACTCGACGACGAGAGCACCACCACGGCCGAGCTGCTCCGCGATCGCCTGCTGGAGTCCACGATCGTAAAGGCGTTCAACCACATCTATGCCGCCGATCTCACCGAGCACGGTCAGCCGGCCGGGTCCGTCAACCGGCGCGCCCTGGTCATCGCCAGCGACGACGCCTCCGCCGCCGCTACCGTGACCGCACTGCTGGACCGCTTCGGCTACGACACCGTCAACGTCGGCGCGCTCAGCGAGGGCTGGCGCATCCAGCGGGACACCCCCGGCTACGGCCCGCGCTTGAACGCGGCCGAGTTGCGGGACGCGACGGACGCCGCTGCGCGCTACCGCGATCAATAGGCGCTGCGCGTAGATCGGCCCGATCCAGCACGAAAATCCCGCGCGCGGGGAAGCTCTGGGAGCATACTGAAGTATGGCTCCCTCCTTCGTTGTCGTGCCACAGTGGCAGGGTTCGGTTTCTCCGCGCGCGATGCGCCTGAGTGACGGGGCGGAGGCGATCCGAGGTGATCTTCCCTCCTCCGTCACCCGTGAAGTGCCGGTGCCGGTCGAGGCCGGCGATTCTCTCGACACCGGCATCGACCGCTTCTCCACCCTGATGATGGTGCGCGAACGCCTCACGGCTGCACTGCGCGGCGGCGCTGGCCCGGTGGTCACGATCGGCGGCGACAACGGGGTGTCCCTGGCGGCCGTCGAGCATGCGTCGCGGCAGCATCCTGATGACCTGGCCGTGGTCTGGCTCGACGCCCACCCCGACCTGCACACCCCCGACACCTCACCGTCCGGAGGTTTCACGGGGATGGTGCTGCGCGCCATCACCGGCGAGGGTGCCGACGGCCTGACCCTCGACCCGGGTGAGCGCGTTCCTCTGGAACGCGTCGTGATCGGCGGCGCGCGCGCCATCGACCCGGCCGAGGACGCTCTGATCCAGGACCGCGGAATAGTGAGTCTCCCGGTCGAGGACCTCGACCCTCCCGACGCGCTCGTCGCGGCCCTGCGCGCCACGGGCGTGGGCACCTTCTACCTACACCTCGACCTGGACGTGCTCGACCCGTCGGCGCTGGCCGGCCTGGCCGACCTCTACCCGTTCGGGCTGAGCGTCGACACCCTGAACCGGCTGATCACCGCCCTGCGCGCCGAATTCGAACTGGCCGGCGCCACCATCGCCGGCTTCGCCCCGGCCTCGCCGGGGGCCGCCACCGACGACCTGCCGAGCATCCTGCGCATCATCGGCGCGCTGACCCGCCCTGCTCAGCCATAGCATGTTACCGACGCGCCAGCGTCACGAGGCCAAGGGAGGCATCCGTGAACGAGCAGCACTCCGTTTCCGATCCGTCGAGGATCATCACCGAGAGGCGCGGGCACGTGCTGCTCATCGGGTTCAACCGCCCGGAGAAGCGCAACGCCGCCGATCTGGCGCTGCTGACGCAGTTGGCCCTCGCCTACGGTGAACTCGACCGCGACCCTGAGCTGCGGGTCGGCCTCGTCTACGCGGTCGGCGACCACTTCACCGCCGGCCTCGACCTGGCCGACATCGGCCCCCGGCTTGGCCCCGACGGCCTCGACATGGTGCCGCCCGGCGGCATCCATCCGTGGCAGGTCGACGGGCCAAGCGTGTCCAAGCCCGTGGTGATGGCCGTGCAGGGCACCTGCCTCACCCTCGGCATCGAGCTGATGCTCGCGAGCGACATCTCCGTGGCGTCAGAGTCCACCCGCTTCGGCCAGATCGAGGTGGCGCGCGGCATCCTGCCGTTCGGCGGCGCGACCATCCGCTTCCCGCGCGCGGCCGGCTGGGGCAACGCCATGCGCTGGATGCTCACCGGCGACATGTTCGACGCCCGCGAGGCCCACCGCATCGGGCTCGTGCAGGAAGTCGTGCCGGACGGCACCCAGTTCGAGCGCGCGCTGGAATTGGCCGAGCGGATCGCCGCCCAGGCCCCGCTGGCCGTGCAGGCCACGCTGGCCAACGCCCGCACGGCCGCGCGGGAGGGTGCCGCGGCCGCCGAGGCGGGGCTACAGCCGGCCCTGGCCCGCCTGGCCGCGACCGAAGATTCCCGCATCGGCATGGAGGCATTCGTCAGCCGTCGGCCGGCTACTTTCGTGGGTCGTTAGGCTGGCAGCACCACCTCATCGGAACTACAGCACCACTCATCTGCACCACTGACCTAAGGAGAGACGGATGTCTGCCGCCGCCAGCACCACCCCACCTGACCCTTCCGCCAAGAGCTACGACGTCATCGTGATCGGCGCCGGCTCGGCGGGTGAGAACGCCGCCGACCGCACGACGCAGGCAGGCCTCCGCACCGTGATCGTCGAGGCCGAGCTGGTCGGCGGCGAGTGCTCCTACTGGGCCTGCATGCCGTCGAAGGCGCTCCTGCGCAGCGGAGCGGCCCTCGCCGCAGCCCGGCGCGTCGGCGGTGCGGCCGAGGCCGTGACCGGCGACCTGGACATCGCGGCCGTTCTGCGCCGCCGCGACTCCTTCACGAGCAATTGGTCCGACGAGGGCCAGGTGCGCTGGCTGGAGAAGACCGGGATCACCCTGGTGCGCGGCCACGCCCGCCTCACCGGCGTGCGGGAGGTGACCGTGACCGCTGACGACGGCACCACGACCGTGCTGGTCGCGGCGCACGCCGTGGTCGTCAGCACCGGGTCGGCGGCGCTGCTGCCCGATATTCCCGGTTTGGCAGCCGTGTCGCCGTGGACCAGCCGCGAGGCCACCAGCGCCCCCGGAATCCCGGACAGTCTGGCGATCATCGGCGGCGGCGTGGTCGCCGCCGAGATGGCCACCGCCTACGCCGGGCTCGGCGCCGAGGTCACGATGATCGTTCGGAGCGATTTGCTCGGCGGTCAGGAGCCCTTCGCCGGTGAACTCGTGCTCGCGGCCCTCCGGGGGGCGGGCGTCACCGTGCTGACCGGGGTGTCGACCACCGGGGCGGCCCGCACCGCCGACGGCGACGTGACCCTCACCCTCTCCAACGGCAGCGGGGTCACCGCGACCGAGGTACTCGTGGCCACCGGCCGGGTTCCCCGCAGCACGGATGTCGGGCTCGAGACCGTGGGCCTCACACCGGGCGACTGGCTCGAGGTCGACGACACCCTGCTAGTGCGGGGCACCGCGCCGAACCTGACCGGGGACTGGCTGTATGCCGTCGGCGACATCAACCACCGGGCCCTCCTCACCCACCAGGGCAAGTACCAGGCCCGCGCGGCCGGTGACGTGATCGCGGCCCGGGCCGCCGGCAGGCCCGTCGACGACGCCCCGTGGGGATCGCACGTCGCCACAGCCGACCATGCCGCCGTGCCGCAGGTCACCTTCACCGACCCCGAAGTGGCATCTGTGGGACTGACCCAGGCTGCTGCCGAGAAGGCCGGGTTCCGCACCCGGGTACTGGACTACAACTTGGGCCAGGTGGCCGGGGCATCCGTGCACGCCGACGGCTACACCGGGTCGGCGCGCGCGATCGTGGACCTCGACCGTGAGGTTCTGATCGGGGTCACCTTCGTGGGGCCGGATGTCGCGGAGCTGCTGCACGCGGCGACCATCGCCGTGGTCGGCGAGGTGCCGATCCGCAGGCTGTGGCACGCGGTGCCGAGCTACCCCACCCTGAGCGAGGTCTGGCTGCGGCTGCTCGAGGAGTACGGTCGCCCGTAGCCGCGCTTTCGCCCTCGCGGCGCACCCGGTGGAGGCTGGCGCACTTTCCAACCCGCGCCACCTTCCACCACCTGCCCCGCGCCACCTCCGCCGTGAATCGATCAAGGGAAACCCAGGCTTCCATCGTGGGGGCCACCTACGCTGGAGGAGTGCGCCGCATCTTCTTCGACTCCCCCATCAGCCGGGCCGGCTACCTCTACGCCACCACGGTCGGCGTGATCTGGGGTTCCATCTGGAGCACGGGCAAGGTCGAGCGCCGAGGCGGCCTCATCGTTTTTCGCGGGATGCCCGCCTGGGCATTCGGACGCGGCGGAGCCTGTGTCGGGGGCTGCTACCTGACCAACCAGAACGTGTCGATGGCCATCCTCGAACACGAGGCCGTGCACAAACGCCAGTGGCAGCGCTTCGGGATGGTTTTTCCGCTGCTCTACCTGGCGGCCGGCCGCAATCCGCTGCAGAACCGCTTCGAGATCGAGGCCGGCCTCAAAAAGGGCGGCTATGTCAAATAAGCCGGAGGACCCAGAATGACCGCACGCACCATCGTGATCACCGGCGCCAGCGACGGGATCGGCGCCGCCGCCGCCCGCGCCCTCAGCCAGTCCGGCGACCGAGTCGTGATCGTGGGCCGCTCGCCAGACAAGACCGCCGCGGTCGCCGAGGCACTGGGTGCCGACTTCCTCGTGGCCGACTTCGCCTGCCTCGACGAGGTGCGCACCCTTGCCGCCGAGCTGCAGGAACACTATCCGCGCATCGACGTGCTCGCCAACAACGCCGGCGGCATCATGGGCGACCGCGTAACCACCGTTGACGGCTATGAGAAGACCTTCCAGGTCAACCACCTGGCTCCCTTTCTGCTCACCACGCTGTTGATGGACCGACTCGTCGCCAGTCGGGCCCGGGTGATCAACACGTCCAGCGCCGCCAACCAGCTCTTCGGCAAGATCGACCTCGACGATCTGCAGGGCGAGACGAAGTATTCCGCGAACAAGGCGTACGGCGACGGCAAGCTTGCGAACATCCTCTTCACCAGGGAACTCCACCGCCGCTACAGCGACGAGGGACTCGCCACTGCAGCCTTCCACCCCGGCGTGGTGGCAACGAGCTTCTCCACCGGGTCGACGACCCTCATGCGCCTCATTTACCAGACTCCGCTCAAACGCCTGCTGCTCGGCGCTGAACAGGGAGCCGACACCCTGGTCTGGCTGGCCACCGCGACGCCGGGCACCGACTGGGCATCGGGCGAGTACTACGAGAAACGCCGCATCCAGAAGGCGAACAAGCAGGCCTACGACTCCCAGCTGGCCGCCGCCCTCTGGGAGCAGAGTTCCGCGCTGGTCGCCGCGCACTCGGCGCCTCTGGCCTCCTAGCCGGATCCTCCTGGCCGGAGCCTCCTGGACGAGACTTCTGCACGAGGCTTCCGGAGCGAGGGTTTTTGGGCGAGGCTTCCGGTGTCGAACGAATTCGACGGAGATTTTGCTTCGAAACGGTTCTCGCGCTGTTTTGGGCCGATTCGGCCAAAATTCTCCGTCGAATTCGTTCGGGGTTCGGGTCGCGGTGCGGAACTCCAAACGGGAGAAACTCCGGCTGCGCACCGGGCTCGCCACGGCTCCGGTCGATGGGCCTTGCCGCCCTGCGTCCTGCCTCCGCGGGTCAGGGCGGCCCAGCGCGCGCGCGTGGCCAACTCAGGATATCCGTCACCCGCAGTTACCAGCCGGTGCGGAGCAGTGCAGGATCAGCACGGATGTCCGGAGGGCCCGGACGGATCTCCTGAGTTGGCCACACGACGAGCCGGACGTGCCGCGGCACCTCTAGGTTCGGGCGCCCACCCTGAGCTCCCTTGTGGCCGAACCGGTGCAGCTCGGGGCCGGTGAAAGTGGACCGGGTGAATGGGGACGACAGCCGGAGCACGTGAGCAACCTCGACCGCGAATGGCCGGCAGCTCGCGCGGGGGCGGGTGGCGCCGGGCGCATCCGTCGAGGTAAGCATGTCCCACGTATGAAATGCCTGACCTAACGAGAATCCACCCGTTCACGGTGGCGGATCGGGCCGGTGGCGCGCATGATGGTCTGGGGGGCGTCGCGGTCCCCAGTGAATGTCACCGAGTGAATGAACCGGGTGAATGTCACCCAAGTGGAGGAACAGCATGAGCTACGCACACACCGTCACGGTCAATGTCTCGTTCGACGAAGCGGTCCGGATGGCCCGGGAAGCACTGGCCGACCAGGGATTCGGCATACTGACCGAAATCAACATACAGTCCACCTTCGCCGCCAAGCTCGGCCAGGAGGCCGCCGACGCCGTCGGCGACTACCTGATTCTCGGTGCCTGCAATCCCGCCCTGGCCCAGCGGGCCGTGACCGCCGACCCAGGCATCGGCGCCCTGCTCCCCTGCAACGTGGTCGTGCGCCGCCACGCGGGGGCCGGTGAAACCACCGTGGAAGCCCTCGACCCGGCCATCATGGCGCAGCTCAGCGCGAAACCGGAGATCAAGCAGGTCTCCATCGAAGCGGATGCCGGGCTGCGCGCAGCCCTCGCCGCCGTGCTCGCCGGCGCCGCGCAGTAACCTTGGGCCAGGCCTGATCAGGCGGGAAAACGTTGACCAGCGGGGGAATCAATGAACGAACGCACCGGAACAGGTGATCGGACCCGGTCCAGGATCCGGGGCGGCGTCGCCCTGACAGTGCTGGCGGGACTGCTGCTGAGTGCCTGCTCCTCAACCCCCGCACCGGGGTCCACCCCCACGGCCACCGAGGAGGCCACTGCGGTGGCCACTCCCACGACAACGGCTACGCCGACGCAAGCCGCGGCGCCCACCGTGTCGACGATCGTGATGAGCGGCTCCCGACTGGTCAGCCAGACCCCCGACGGGCAGACCGTGCAGACCGCGGTCTTGGACGACGGCCCCGACACGGCCATCGCATTGCTCACGAACGCCTTCGGAACGTCGCCGATCCAGACCGAGATGACTCAGGACGAAGCCTGCGATGCGCCTTCGACCCACTATGTCTGGGACGACGCAATGCTCTCCGTGTCGTCCATCGGGTTCACGGTCAGGTTCAGCGGCCCCTCCGTAGCGGGGATAGCCCTTCGGAGCAGCGGTGGATTCGCGGTCGGCGACAATGCCCAGGCCTTCTTCGATGCGCTCCCGGAGGATCAGGCGCACGATGAATACAACGACGGTTCAGGCCCCTTCGTCTACGACAAGGTGGCTGACGGTGCCCCCTGGGGTGAGGACGGCTCCTCCTTCGGCGGAGTGGCCCTGCTCCAGCCGGGCGGTGTCGTGAAGGCGATCGTCGCGCCCGACACGACGCGCGCCTTCTACTGCTGACGCCGGGCCACCGGCGCACCGGATAGAAAGCGGGACACGGAAGCGGGACACGAGAACGCCCGACCTCGAAGTGGCCGGGCGTTTTCGGTCAAGCGGATGCTGCTACGGGGCGGCGTAACCGGCTGCGTCCTCGGCCAGCAGGTCGGCCTCGGCCCAGGTCGCGAGGTTCGCGCGCAGTTTCGCGCCGAGGTCTGCGTCGACGCTGGTCCAGTACGCGATGGCTCGCTCGGTCACTTCGGGACGTTCCACCCCGCTGATGGCACCGGTGATGGTGTCGAGGAAGCGCGCCTTGGCGGCATCGTCGTAGACCTCGCGGTACAGCGTCCCGGCCTGGCCGAAGTCGCTGTCCTCGCTGCGCAGCTGCGCGGCGGCGCGCACGAGTTCGCCGTCGTTCTCCCAGCTTCCGTCGGTTGCCGCCTGCGGGTCGGCCACCGGGCCGCCCAGCGAGTTCGGAGCGTAGTTCGGGACATTTGTCGCGTTGAAGTGATAGCGAGCGGCGCCATCCTGCGAGTAGTTGTTCACGGGAGCCTTCGCGGCGTTCACCGGCAGCTGGTTGAAGTTCGTGCCGACACGGTATCGCTGGGCGTCCGGGTAGGAGAAGATGCGCGCCATCAACATCTTGTCAGGGCTCGCCGCGATGCCGGGCACGAAGTTCGCCGGGGAGAACGCGGCCTGCTCGATCTCAGCGAAGAAGTTCTCCGGGTTGCGGTTCAGGGTGTGCGTGCCGACCTTGACCAGCGGGTAGTCTGCGTGCGGCCACACCTTGGTGATGTCGAACGGGTTGAACCGGTAGGCCTTGGCGTCGTCGTACGGCATGATCTGCACCGAGACGTCCCAGGACGGGAAGTTTCCGGCATCGATGGCGTCGAAGAGGTCGCGACGGTAGTAGTCGGCGTCGGCCCCCGCGATGAGCTCAGCCTCCGAGCCCTCCATCTCGATGTTGCCCTGGTTGGAGGTGAAGTGGTACTTGACCCAGAAGCGCTCACCGGCGGCGTTGATCCACTGGTAGGTGTGCGAGCCGAAGCCGGGCATCTCGCGCCAGGAGCGCGGCAGGCCGCGGTCGCCCATCAGGTAGGTCACCTGGTGCGCGGACTCCGGGGAGAGGGTCCAGAAGTCCCACTGCATGGTCGCGTCGCGCAGGCCGGAGCCCGGCAGGCGCTTCTGCGAGTGGATGAAGTCGGGGAACTTGATGCCGTCGCGGATGAAGAACACCGGTGTGTTGTTGCCGACGATGTCGTAGTTGCCCTCGGAGGTGTAGAACTTCACCGAGAAGCCGCGCACGTCGCGCCAGGTGTCGGGGCTGCCCTGCTCACCGGCAACGCTGGAGAAGCGCTGCAGCGTCTCGGTGGTCGTTCCGGGCGCGAAGACGGCGGCGCGGGTGTACGCGGAGACGTCGCCGGTCACCTCGAAGACGCCGTGCGCTCCGCCGCCCTTGGCGTGCACGATGCGCTCAGGGATGCGCTCGCGGTTGAACTGGGCGAGCTTCTCGACCAGGTAGACGTCGTGCAGGGCAGTGACTCCCTCGGTTCCAACGGTCAGGGAGTGCTCGTCGCTGGCGACGGGCGTTCCCGTCTGCGTGGTGGTGGACTTGATTGTCATCGTGCTCCTTCGTTCGACAGCGGTGCAGGTGTGGAAAGCGCGGTAAGTGTGGCGGTCTGGCAGTCGGGGCAGAGGCCCCAGTAGGTGACCTCGGCGGTGTGCACGGTAAATCCGGAGGTGTTCGAGGGCGTTAGGCAGGGGGACTCACCCACGGCGCAGTCGACGTCGTGCACCGCGCTGCACCGGGTGCAGACGATGTGGTGGTGGTTGTCGCCGACCCGGCGTTCGAAGAGAGCCGGGGAGCCGGCCGGCTCGATCTTGCGGGCGATCCCCACGCCGGTGAAGGCCGCGAGCACACCGTATACCGCCTGCAGTGAGGTGCCCGGCAGCTCGGCTCGAACCGTGGCGTAGAGCCGCTCCGCGGTCGAGTGCGGGGCCTGGTCGAGAACACGCAGCACCGCCAAGCGGGGCCCGGTGACCTTGAGCCCAGACGCACGGATGCTGTCGGCGAGCAAGCCGGACGCCTCAACCGCCCGCATCCGCCCTATTTCCGTCATGCGCCCCACGCTAACAGTTGTTTTGAATTACTCAAAACAATTGGTGACCACCGGGCGTGGCGCGCGCGGGCTGCTGCGCGCGGATCACCGGCTCAGGCCGGCGAGCCAAGTGCCGATTGGTAAACGTCGACGACCCGGGCCAGGAAGGCCTCGATGACCTCTCGTTCCTCATCAGAGAGATCCTGGGTGAGCGCCGCCACTCCCCCGATCACCGGAAGCAGTTGCTGGAACGCCCGCGAAACCGACTCCTGAGCCGGCACCACGACCACCTTGCGCCGATCCGACGAGTGCGGATGGCGCTGGGCGTGACCGAGGGCCACGAGCCGGTCGACCACGAGAGTGGTTGCCGCCGTGGAGATGTCCAGGCGGCGGGACAGCTCGCCCGGGGTCAGCGACCCCTCCCGGATCAGGTGCTCCATCGCGGACAGGTCGGTGGCGTTCACCTCGAGCGCCTGCCCGACCTGGCGCTCGAAGGCGCGGGACAGGTGCACGATGTCGTGCAGCTGGAAGCCTATCCGGTCCGAAACCGGCAGACTGGAATCCCGACTTTCGCCGCCCCCCGGCGCGCCGACGACCCCGGCCGCGGAGCCGGGAGCGAACTTGCGACGCTCTTCCATAGGAGCCATACTATTACGAAGATTGCTAGGGCGCCTAGCAATCAGGCTTCTTGGAGGAATTTTGCTCGCGATTCAGCGGTTCATCACCGGTCGACGCACGGCCTGGATCGTACTGATCTTGACGATCGTCGCCGTCGGTCTGCTCTTCTCCCTCCTCCCCTCCGACGATTCCGAGGAGTTCCCCACCTCCGGGCTGCCCACATCCAGCCAGGCCGCACAGGTCGACGCTCTCCTCGCCGAGTTCCCCTCCGCCGAGCAGACCTCCGCGATCGTGGTCTGGACCCGGGAGGGTGCCGACCTGACCCGGGCCGACATCGCAGCCATCGCCGAACGCAGCACCGCCCTCGCCGAGCAGTCGATCGTGCCGCAGGCCACCATGCCGCGGTTCAGCGATGACGGGCAGGCCGCGATCAGCATCGTTCCGCTGGACGCGGACGAGGCCAACGCCGACATCGGCGGGGCGGCCACCGGCATCCGTGACGCCGCGTCCGACGCACTGCCGAGCGGTCTGAACGCCTTTGTCACCGGCGCCGTCGGCTTTCAGTCCGACATCACCAACGCCTTCGCCGGTGCCGACTTCCGGCTGCTGCTCGTCACCGTGATCGTCGTCGCCGTGCTTCTGATCGTCACCTACCGCAGTCCCGTGCTCTGGATCGTTCCGCTCGTCGTCGTCGGCATCGCGGACGGCATGTCCGGGGTCGTCGTCGGCGCCCTGGCCGAGCCGTTCGGCATCACCCTCGACCCCTCCGTCGCCGGCATCCAGTCCGTGCTGGTCTTCGGCGCTGGCACCAATTACGCCCTGTTGCTCGTGGCCCGCTATCGCGAGGAGTTACTCCGCACCGAGAACCGCAACGACGCCATGCTGGCCGCGGTGCGCGGTGCCGGCCCGGCCATCGCCGCCAGTGGCGGCACGGTCGCGCTCAGCCTGCTCACCCTGCTGTTCGCCGAGCTGTCCGGCAACCGCGCGCTCGGTTTCGCCTGCGCTATCGGTGTCGTCATCGCCATCATCTTCGCGCTGGTCGTGCTGCCGGCTGCCCTTGTGGTCTGCGGTCGCGGCCTGTTCTGGCCGTTCATCCCCCGCTTCGTGCCGGGCGCCGGTGCCGAGCTGCGTCCCGGCTTCTGGACCCGCCTCGGTCGGGGCGTGCAGCGCCGTCCGATCGTGGTCACCGCGGCATCCGTCGCCGCGATCGGCGCCCTCAGCCTGGGCCTGATCGGCGCCTCCGTGGGGCTGTCGCAGGCCGACCAGCTCCTCGGCAAGCCCGAATCGGTGCAGGCGCAGGCCATCGTGAAGGAATCCTTCTCGGCCGGCTTGACCAGCCAGACCATCGTGCTGGTACCGGATGCCGCGGCCGCCGAGGCCACGACGCTTGCCACCGACACGCCCGGCGTCGAGTCCGTGCTGCCCGGCGAGAGCGCGAACGGCCTGACCCGGCTGAACCTCTCCCTGTCCAGCGAGCCGGGCAGCGACGAAACCTTCTCCGTCATCGACACACTGCGCGGCACCTATGCCGACACCTCGGGCGACGTGTCCGAGGCGCTGGTCGGCGGCAGCGACGCCACGGCGTTCGACAACAAGACGAGCGCCCAGGCCGACCAGGCCCTGATCATCCCGATGATCCTGGCGATCGTGTTCTCCATCCTCGCCCTGCTCCTGCGCTCCCTGGTGGCACCCGTTCTGCTGATCCTCAGCGTGCTGGCGACGTACTTCGCCAGCCTCGGTGCCTCCAACTGGATCTTCCAGAACCTGATGGGCTTCCCCGCCTTCAACACCAACGTGGTGCTGTTCGCGTTCCTCTTCTTGGTGGCCCTCGGAGTGGACTACAACATCTTCCTCACCACCCGAGCCCGGGAAGAGAGCATCCGGTTCGGCACGAAGGAGGGCATGGTGCGCGCCCTGTCGTCGACGGGCGCGGTCATCACGAGCGCCGGCATCCTGATCGCGGCGGTCTTCGCCGTGCTGGGCGTGCTGCCGGTCGTGGCTCTCACCCAGATCGGCGTCATCGTCTGCATCGGCGTGCTGCTCGACACGCTCGTGGTGCGCACCCTCGTGGTGCCGGCGCTGGTGTTCCTCACCGGCGACAGGTTCTGGTGGCCGTCCCGTCCGGCCGCGAAGGCCCCGCTGGTCTAGCGCACCGCGGTCGAGAATCCGTGTCGAACCCCGAACGAATTCGGCGGAGATTTTGCTCTAAACCGCGTGTTTAGGCTCAAAAACCGGTGTTTGACCCAAAATCTCCGTCGAATTGGGTCAAGTTGGTTTGACGCCACGCGCTCGGAATCACTCAGCGGGCGCACGGGAGTCCGAGGCCGCCGGCCTCGGGCGGCGTGCGGTGCTGCCACTGCAGCCTCCGTTCGAGCTGCGCACCGAGCGCCAGTAGCGTGGCCTCCCCGCCCGGCCGGCCGATCAGCTGTACTCCCATCGGCAGTCCAGCCCCGGTTTCGGCAACGGGCAGCACGATCGCGGGCAGTCCGCTCACGTTGACCATGGACGTGAACGGGGTGTACTGCACCTGCTGGGCGAAGTTGCGCTCCCCGTCGACCGCGTCGTACCAGCCCAGCGGGCGCGGCGTGAGCGCGAGCGCCGGGGTCAGCACCGCGTCGAACCGGGACAACTGGCGGATGAACGACCGCTCGTAAGCCGACAGGGCCGCGAGCGCCTGAGCCAGATCCCGAGCGGACAGCTCCCGGCCGCGGTTCATCAGCCAGCGGGTGAGCGGCTCGAGCAGCTTCTCCTGCTCCGGGGTGTCGGCGGGGATGCCCGCAGCGCCGGCCTGCCAGATCGTGCGGAACGCCGGCACATAGCTGTCGTCGGGCTCGAGCGCCGTCTCCTCCAGGCCATGGCCCATACTCGCGAACCCGTCGACGGCCACCATCAGGGCGGCCAGCGCCTCGGGAGCGATCTCGATCGGGTAGGCGTCATCCCAGGCGGAGGTTGTCATCACGCCGAGCTGGAACCGGCCCTCGCCGCGCACGGCGGCGGCCAGCAGAGGTGCATCGTCGCCGGGGGGCCGGAGCGAGTACAGGTGCTGCGGATGCCCGCCTCGCGGCGCGATCATGGCGTCCAGCAGCAGGGCGGCATCCGCCACCGTCCGTGCCAGCGGTCCGGCCACGCTGAGACCGCCGAGCGCGTTGATCCCGGACGATGAGGGCACCCGGCCGCGCGACGGTTTCAGGCCGACGAGACCGCAGGCTGCCGCGGGGATCCGCACCGAGCCGCCGCCGTCGGAACCCGGAGCGAAGGGAAGCAGCCGGGCGGCGACGGCCACCGCCGCCCCGCCGCTGGAGCCGCCCGCGCCCCGGGAGCGGTCCCACGGGTTGCGCGCGGGCGGCCCGGCCAGCGTCTCGGTGTACGACGGCAGCCCGAACTCGGGCGTGCTGGTCTTGCCGAGGCTCACGCCGCCGGCCGCGTCCAGGGCGAGCACGAGATCGTCGGACTCGGCCGGCACGTAATCCTGCATCAGCCGCGATCCGAACCGGGCCGGCACGCCGGCGCGGCTCTGCAGGTCCTTGTCGGCGAAGGGCAGACCCCAGAGCGGCATGCTGCGCGGCATCAGCTGCTCGACGAAGCGGGCCCGCTTCCGCGCGGCATCCGCTGTCACGCTCACGAACGCGCCGAGGCCGGAGTCCTGAGCCTCGATCCGGCCCAGGTAGTGCTCGGTCAGCTCGGTGGGGCTGATCTCACCGCGCTGCAGCGCCTGCCATTGTTCGAGAGCGGTCAGTTCATGCGGAGCGGCCATCCCCCGAGCCTAGCCAGCCGGGATGCCGGGCATCGGCGCGACGGAGCGGCGAGACGCTCAGCGGCGCGACGCTCAGGAGTGGGACAGTCCGGTCAGCAACGCCTGGAACGCCCGCGGCGCGGCGCGGAGAACGGATGCCGCCGCCCACGACCCGGCCCACGGCAGCAGCTGCGCGACGTTGATGATCTCGTACTGCACGAGCGACCCGGCCTCCTCCTCGGGCAGCACCTGGTACTCGCCGCGGTACCACCAGCCGCGCCGCAGCACGAGTCGGCGTCGGTCCCGGTCGATGTGCACGTTGCCCCCGCCGGCCGCCCCCGAGGCCATCGCCGTCACGAGCTGGTTGAACACGGCGTCGGGGCCGGCCTCGAGGTGTCCTGCGAACGAGCGCAACACGGTGTGGCGCTCGGGCAGGGTGGGCAGGGCATCGGTCATCCCTCGATTTTAGGCGTCCGCTGGCCGCAGGCTCGCCGCTGCGCCTATTTGAGGCTCTTCTGCAGGAGCACGGTGCCGAGCCAGCGGTCGAACTTGAAGCCGACCTTGCCCATCCGGCCGATCTCCGCGAATCCGAAGTCGAGGTGCAGCTTGATCGACGCGTCGGCGCCCTGGTCGGCGACGACCGAGATGATCTCCTTGAGCCCGGCCGCCTGGGAACGCTCGATGAGTTCGCCGAGCAGCATCCGGCCCAGTCCCTTGCCGGTGGAGGCCGCTCCGAGGTAGATCGAGTTCTCGACCGTGAACCGGTAGGCGCGTTTCTGCTTCCACGGGCTGACCAGGGCGTAGCCGAGCAGCTGGCCGGCCGGGGAGACGGCCACGATGAACGGCATCCCGAGCTTGCCCAGATAGTAGAACTTGCTGCGCCACTCGGCCAGGGTCATCGGGTCGACGTCGAAGGTGACCGTGCTGTTGGCGACGTAGTAGTTGTAGACCTCCCGGATATACGGCAGATCGGTGATTTGGGCCTCACGCATGGTGAATCCGAACGGCGCCTCTTCCGCGGGCGTCGGTCGAAGGTGTCGGGGCAATTGCCGACGCGGCTGGTATTCCTCTTCAAGCACAGCTAACTCCTCCAGAGAGCTCCAGATTACCCGAGGGACCAGTCCACCGGGGCCGCCCCGGTGCGGCCGAGGTACTCGTTGGCCCGGCTGAACGGCTTTGAACCGAAGAATCCGCGCCTGGCCGACAGCGGGCTCGGGTGCGCGGACTCGATCACCGGCGTGTCCCCGAGGAGCGGCCGCAGCGTGCCGGCATCCTTCCCCCACAGGATCGCCACGAGCGGCCGGTCCCGGGCGACGAGGGCACGGATGGCCTGCTCGGTCACGCTTTCCCAGCCGCGGCGCCGGTGCGACCCGGCCAGGCCGGCCTGCACGGTGAGTACGCGGTTGAGCAGCAGCACCCCCCGCCGCGACCACGGCGAGAGGTCTCCGGTGGCGGCGGTGACGCCCACGTCGTCGTGCAGCTCCCGGCAGATGTTCGCCAGGCTGCGCGGCAGAGGTCGCACGTGTGCCTCGGTCGCGAAGGCGAGCCCGATCGGATGTCCCCGGGTCGGGTACGGGTCCTGGCCGACGATGAGCACCCGCACGGCGTCGAACGGCTCGGCGAAGGCGCGGAAGACGTTCTCCGGGGACGGTAGCCAGATGCGGCCGGCCAGAGTCTCGGCGCGCAGGAGCTCCGCCATCCGGTCGATCTCCGGCCCCACCGGCGCCAGCGCCTGGGCCCAGCCAAGATCGATGGCCCGGCTCTCGGTCAGCGCCGCGAGGGTGACGGGCATGATGCTCGGCTCAGGCCCCGAAGGTGCTCACGAGCACCCCGCCGTCGGCCTCGCTGACCCGCCAGACACTGCCGGCTCCGACGACGCTGAGCGCGCCCTCCCCGACGACCAGCGCGGTGTTCTCGTCGACGGCCAGGCCGCCGTCGATCAGGCCGGCCTCGGTGGCCGCGACCAGCCGGGACAGCGTGCCCCACTGGGCGGCGTGCACCTCCACGGTGACGTCGAGCAGCCCGATGCCGGGTTCGACGGTGATCTCGTCGAGCCCCTCGGCGGCGTGTTCGCCGCTGACCTCGACGCCGCCCATGCGCCAGCCGCCGATCAGGGCACGCTCGGCCGCGATCATCGCGCCGGCAGAGAATCCGAGATAGGGGACGCCGGCGGCCACCTGACGACGGATCTCACCGAATATCGGGGCCACGGCGACCAGGTAGGCGGGGGTGACTCCGCCGCCGACCAGGATTCCGTCGGCCTCGGACACAGCGGTCAGGGCGAAGACGTCGCCCGGGGCGACGACGGTGACCTTCGGCTCGAACTCGCCGGCCGCGGAAACGGCGGCGAGCAGGTTCGCGGCGTGGTCGGCGGCGTCTTCGGCACGCACGACGAGGATCGCGATGCCAGGCTCCGCGCGGCCTGCCACGACTCCGCGCGCCGTGGCCTCGGCCAGGAAGGGTCCGAAGACGGCCGCGTCTGTCCGGGGGTTCCAACCGCCGCCGACCAGGTGCACGCTCACAGCAGGGCGCCCCGGGCCACGAGGGGCAGGCTGGCGGCGAGCAGGCTCGCGACAGGCAGGGCGTCATCGAGCTGTGCGCCGCCCGGCAGGCTCGCACCGGTGAGGCTCTCCGCTACGGGAGGCAGCGAGGACCAGGGGAACACGATCCAGCGGTCCGTTTCACACCAGGTGAAATCGGGCACCAGCACGGTGCGAGGCTTCGTGTACAGGGTGGCGGTGCGCACCTCGCAGGCGGTTTCCCGCAGCAGCGCGACGACCATCGCGAGGGTGTGCCCGGAGTCGGAGACGTCGTCGACGAGCAGCACCCGCAGGCCGGTTAGCGACGGCGCGTCGAGCATCGGTCCCGACAGGACCGGCACGGGGAGGCGCTCGTCGACGCCGGTGTAGAACTGCACGTTGATGCTGCCGCAGTTCTTGGTGCCCAGCGCATACGACATGGCGCCGGCGAGCAGCAGCCCGCCGCGGGCGATGGCGATCACGACATCCGGCTGGAAGCCGCTCGACAGCACCGCCTTCGACAGCTGGCGGGACGCGTCCGCGAACACGTCCCAGCCCAGCACTTCCCGCTCAATTCCGGTCACATCACGTGCAGCGTCGTCCGCGTCGAATCCCATTTCCCAATGGTAGGTCACGGCGCGGTCACGGTGAGCTCAGGCCAGGTGCCGCTCCTCGTGGCCGTTATAGAGCGAGAGCGGCCGGATCAGGGCATTCGATGCGGTCTGCTCGATGATGTGCGCGGTCCACCCGGTCAGTCGCGCCGCGACGAAGATCGGCGTGAAAGTGAGGGTGTCGAATCCCATCAGGTTGTACGCAGGTCCCGACGGGTAGTCCAGGTTGGGCAGGATGCCGGTGCGCGTCGTCATCCCCGCCTCGAGGGATTCGTAGAGCTCCAGCAGGTCCGGCCGGTCATAATGCTCGACTAGGGTGACCAGCGCGGTGCGCATGGTCGGCACCCGCGAGTCCCCGTGCTTGTACACCCGGTGGCCGAAGCCCATCACCTTCCGCTTTGCGGCGAGGGTCTCGTTCAGCCACGCCTCGGCGCGCTTCCCGGCGCCCAGGCCGAGCCCGATTTCGTCGAAAATGTGCATCACGGCCTCGTTTGCCCCGCCGTGCAGCGCGCCCTTGAGAGCCCCGATCGCTCCGGTGACCGCGGAGTGCAGGTCGGACAGGGTCGAGGTGATCACGCGGGCGGTGAACGTCGACGCGTTGAAGGAGTGCTCCGCATACATGATCATGGACACATCGAACGCGTTCACGACCACGAGTTCGGGCACCTCGCCGAACGTCATGAACAGGAAGTTGGCCGAGTAGCCGAGGTCGCTGCGCGGTTCGATCAGCTCGAGGCCGTGGCGGCGGCGCTGGTCGTAGGCCACGATCGCCGGCATCTGGGCCCAGAGCCGCAGGCCCTTGGCACGGTTGGCCGCCGGCGACGCGTCGGCCGCATCGGGGTCGTTCGCGCCGATCAGGCTGACCGCCGTGCGCACTACGTCCATCGGGTGCGCCGTCATCGGCAGCTCGTCGATGACGCGCTTCACCGCAGGAGTCAGGTGCCGGAGGGAGCGTTCCTGCTCCTCGAATTCACCCAGCTCGACGTCGGTCGGCAACTCGCCGTGCCAGAGCAGGTAGGCCACCTCCTCGAAGCTCTTCTGTGCCGCGAGTTCCTGCACCGGGTAGCCCCGGTACAGCAGCGAGTTCGATTCGGGGTTGACCTTGGACACCTGCGTATGGTCGACCACGACGCCGGCGAGGCCCTTGTAAATGGTCGGTTCGTTCTGACTCATGTAGCTCCCTTGCGTTGAGACTGGATCTGCGTGCGGGGCCGGGCTGCTACGAGGCAACATCCGGGTTGAGGGTGAAGTTGAAGACGCCGGAATCGAAGTGGCTGTACGACTCGTAGTCGAGCAGCTCGTAGAGCCTCGCCCGGTGCTGCATCTCCGGCAGCAAGCCGGTCAGTGAGCCCTGCGCCTCGATGGTGTCGAGGCCGCGTTCGGCCGCCCCCATCGCGAGGCGCAGCAGGGACACCGGGAAGATGACGATGTTCATGCCGACATCCGCCAGCTGCTGGGTCGTGTAGAGCTCGCCCTTGCCGAACTCGGTCATGTTCGCCAGCACCGGCACGTCCACGGCGGCGCGGATGGCCGCGAACTCGGCCAGGGATGCCATCGCCTCCGGAAAGATCGCGTCAGCCCCGGCGTCGACGAGCTTCTTCGCCCGGTCGACCGCGGCAGCCAGGCCGTCGACGGCACGGATGTCCGTGCGCGCCATGATCAGGAAGTTCGGGTCGCGCCGGGCGTCGACGGCCGCCCGGATGCGCTTGGCCGCCGTGTCGTCGTCGACGACCTGCTTGCCGTCGAGGTGACCGCAGCGTTTCGGATTGACCTGGTCCTCGATGTGCATGCCGGCCAGGCCGGCATCCTCGAGCGTCTGGATCGTGCGTGCCACGTTCATCGGCTCGCCGAAGCCGGTGTCGGCGTCCACGATCGTGGGCAGGTCGCTCATCCGGGCGATCTGCTGGCTCCGGCCGGCCACCTCGGTGAGAGTGGTCAGGCCGATGTCGGGCAGACCCAGGTCGGCCGAGAGCACCGCGCCGGAGATGTACACCCCTTCGAAGCCCTTGGCCGCGATCAGTCGGGCCGAGAGCGGGTTGAACGCACCGGGGAAGCGCAGCAGCCGGCCGCTCGCCAGGTCCTCGCGGAACGCGGCCCGCTTGGCGGCAGGGCTGACTTTCGAGTACAACATCAGAAGATTCCGTTCGGGGTGGGAAGTGAGGCGAGCAACCCGTTACGGGCCACGATGGTGAGCTGGCCGAGCTCCCCGGCGCCAAGCCGCGGCAGGCGTTCGGCCGCGGCGAGGAAGCGCACGATCTCGCCCTCCTCGACCACGTCGGCCGCGAGGGTGCGGAACTTGTGCACGTATTCGGCCCGCCCGAACGGCTTCGCGCCGAGCGGATGGGCGTCGGCGACGGCGATCTCGTCGACGACCCGGCTGCCGTCGGTGAGCTCGATCTCGACTCGACCGCCGAAGGCCTTCTCGGCCGGGTCGAGCGAGTGGTACCGGCGGGTCCACTCGCTGTCTTCCGTGGTGATCACCTTGTTCCAGAGGGCGATCGTGTCGGCCCGGCCGGCGCGTTCGGGCCGGTAGGAATCCACGTGGTGCCAGCTGCCGTCCTGCAGGGCGACCGTGAAGATGTACGGGATGGAGTGGTCGAGGGTCTCCCGGCTGGCCGTGGGGTCGTACTTCTGCGGGTCGTTCGCGCCCGAGCCGATCACGTAGTGGGTGTGGTGGCTGGTGTGGATGACGACGGATACGACGTTGGCCGGATCGGACAGGGCCGGGTGCTCCCGGTGCAGCTTCCGGGCCAGGTCGATCCACGCCTGCGCCTGATACTCCGCCGAGTGCTCCTTCGTGTAGCTGTCCAGGATGGCGCGCTTGGCTTCACCATTCGACGGCAGCGACACCTCGTAGGCGGCATCCGGCCCGTCGAGCAGCCAGGCGATCACGCCGTCTTCACCCTCGTAGATCGGGGTGGGGCTGGTTTCGCCGCGCATCGCGCGGTCGACCGCCTCCACCGCCATCTTGCCGGCGAAGGCCGGGGCGTGTGCCTTCCAGCTGGAGATCTCGCCCTTCCTGGACTGCCGGGTGGCCGTCGTGGTGTGCAGCGCCTGCCCCACCGCCTGGAAGATGGTCTCGGGGTCGAGCCCGAGCAGGGTGCCGATGCCGGCGGCCGCCGACGGGCCGAGGTGGGCCACGTGGTCGATCTTGTGCGCGTGCAGGCTGATGCCCTTGACCAGGTCGATCTGGATCTCGTAGCCCGTGGCGATGCCGCGCACGAGGTCGCGACCGGTCAATCCGCGGGCGGTGGCGAGGTGCTGGGCGACCGCGACGACCGGCGGGATGTTGTCGCCGGGGTGTGAGTACTCGGCGGCGAGGAACGTGTCGTGGTAGTCGAGCTCACGCACGGCGACCCCGTTGGCCCAGGCCGCCCACTCAGGTGACACCCGGCGGGAGCGCTGCTCACCGAACACGGTCGCCCCGACGCCGTCGAACGAACGCGGGTGCGCCAGCGCCTGCGAGCGGGCCGACACCACCGGGCGCCGGGTCAGCGACGCCGCGGCGACGGCGGCGTTGTCGATCACTCGGTTGACGATCATCTCGGTCACCTCGTCGCTCACCGCGACCGGATCGGCAGCGACCTCGGCGATCTTCCAGGCCAGCTGGTCGGTGCGGGCAAGGTTCTCGTCGCTGCGGTGAACACGAACGTGGTGGAGCTGCACGGTGGATCCCTTCGATTGGTTCGATTGGTTCGATTGGTTCGAATAGTGCGGTTAGCGCGGTGGAGGCGATGGGTCGGCCGGAACGGCCGACGATCCCCGGAGGGTCGCGAGAACGCTGGTGAGGCTCTGGTGGAGGTGCACGTGCGTGGCGTGGGCGGCCAGCGACGAGTCACCCGCCAGAACGGCGTCCACGATGAGCAGGTGCTCGGCGGCGGCGCTTCGGAGCCGGTCCGGGTTGTCCCGGGCCAGGCGACGGATGCGGGCGAGATGCGTGCGCACCCCGGCGAGCGCACCCACGAGGAAGGGGTTCGCCACGGCCACGTCGAGGGCCAGGTCGAACTCGTCGATCAGCTCGTAGTAGCGGCGTAGTCCCGCCTTGCCGTGCCGGAGCAGCTCCGGGGCCGCAAGGAACTGCGTGCGGAGAGCCTCGAAGACCGCCGGGTCGCGGCGCTCGGCGGCGATCCGGGCGGCGTGTTCCTCCAACGCCCGTCGCACCTCGTAGAGTTCCCCGATTCTGTCCACGCTCATCTCGGTGACCATGAACCCACGGCCGGTGCGGCCGGCCACCAGACCGTCGGCGATCAGCCGGGCTATCGCCGCGCGCAGAGGGGTGCGCGACACCCCGATCCGGGCGGCCTGCTCCACCTCGAGCAGCCCCGTGCCGGGCGCCAGGAGGCCGTCGAGAATCTCGCCGCGCAGCTGCCGGTAGGCGCGTTCACTCGCGCGAACCGGAACCGTGGTCCCCGTCGTTGGGGTTTCTGTATACACAAATCACATGTTATTCCCTTATTGCGGGATTTGTGCCAGACTTCACGAATTCTATGTATACATAGGAACTTCAACGGAGAGGTTCGAATGTCAGGGGAAGCTTCGGCGGGGTATCACGACCTGTGGCAGAGAAGCATCGATGACGGCACGCGTTCGGCGTTCTGGCTGCAGGCAGCCCGGGCAATCGACTGGACCGTTCCGCCGACGGTGGCGCTGGAGGAACGCTTCCCCGGCGCTTGGCGCTGGTTCCCGGACGGCGAACTCAACACCAGCTACAACGCGCTCGACCGCCACGTGCTTGCCGGCCGCGGCGAACAGACGGCCGTCATCTACGACTCGGCGATGTCCGGCACCCGGGTGCGCCTGAGCTACCGCGAACTTCTGGGACGCGTCGAGCGCTTCGCCGGGGTGCTCCGCGCCAGCGGCGTCGGCCGGGGCGACCGGGTGATCGTCTACCTGCCGATGATCCCGGAAGCCATCGTCGCCATGCTGGCGTGTGCCCGCATCGGCGCCATCCACTCCGTCGTCTTCGGCGGCTTCGCAGCCAGCGAGCTCGCCGTGCGGATCGACGATGCGCGACCGACCGTGATCGTGACCGCCTCCGGCGGCCTCGAACCGGGCCGGGCGGTCGAATACCTGCCTCTGGTCGAACGCGCCCTCGCTCGCAGCAAGGGCTCGGTGCACACCGTCATCGTGCGCGACCGGGAGATGGTCCCCGGCTGCGCCGCCGACTACGCCGGCACCAGCGACGTGGCCTGGCTGGACTGGGCCCACGAGGAGAACGAGGCCTCCCCGGCCGCGCCGATCAGCCTTCGCTCCGACGACCCGCTCTACATCCTGTACACCTCCGGAACGACCGGCAATCCGAAGGGGATCGTCCGCGACAACGGCGGCCACGCCGTGGCGCTGGCCTGGTCGATGGCCAACATCTACAACGTCAAGCCCGGCGACGTCTTCTGGGCGGCCTCTGACGTCGGCTGGGTGGTCGGCCACTCCTACATCGTCTATGCCCCGCTGCTGGTCGGCGCCACCACGGTCATCTATGAGGGCAAACCGGTCGGCACCCCGGATGCCGGGGCGTTCTGGCGCGTGGTGGAGGACTACCAGGTGTCAGTCCTGTTCACGGCGCCCACGGCCATCCGTGCCATCCGCCGCGTCGACCCTGACCTGGTCGAACTGGCGGGGCACGACATCCAGAGCCTGCACGGGCTGTTCCTGGCCGGCGAACGCCTCGACCCGGAGACATACCACTGGGCCAATGACGGGCTGCACTGCCCGGTGGTCGATCACTGGTGGCAGACCGAGACCGGCTGGGCGATCTGCGCGAACCCGCGGGGCATCGCCGACATCCCGACGAAACCGGGCTCGGCCACGTTCCCGGTGCCCGGCTACGACATCGCCATCCTCGATTCCCAGGGCAAGCCGGTCACGAAGGCCGGCAAGGACGGCAACATCGCCATCCGCCTCCCGCTGCCGCCCGGCACCCTGCTCGGGATCTGGGGCAGCGAAGACCGCTTCGAAAGCTCCTACCTGTCGGCTTTCCCCGGCTTCTACGCCACCGGAGATTCCGGCCACTTCGACGAGGACGGCTACCTCTATGTGATGGGCCGCACCGACGACGTGATCAACGTCGCCGGGCACCGACTGTCCACCGGCTCGCTCGAGGAGGTGCTCACCCTGCACCCCGCGGTCGCCGAGTGCGCGGTGCTCGGCGTGCGCGACCCGCTCAAGGGGCAGCGCGCGGCCGGCTTCGTCACGCTCAAGTCCGGGGCCACGATCGACCACGACACTCTCGGCGCAGAGCTCATCGCGCTGGTGCGGGAGCATGTCGGGCCGGTGGCCGCGTTCCGAGACGTGACCATCCTGGACCGGCTGCCGAAGACCCGGTCGGGGAAGATCCTCCGCAAGACCATCCGGCAGATCGTCGATGGCGAGGCCTACACCGTGCCGCCGACGATCGAGGATCCCACGGTTCTCGACGCCCTCAAGCAGGCCGTGCATGGAGTCGGCCCGCACACCTGAAGCACCAGTCGACCCCCACAGATCACCCCAGCACCATCCCACACAGTCACATCCCTTCACCGGAGCAAAGGAGCCCGCATGGCGGAATCACTGAAAGACAAACTCCCGGACGGAGTAAAACCGTCCACCATCGACTACATCGCGTATGAGAAGACGCCGAAGTTCATCCAGCTGAAGAAGCAGCGCCGCGGGTTCGTGCTGCCGCTGGCCGCCTTCTTCTTCATCTGGTACTTCGCCTTCGTGCTCGTCGCGGCCTACCTGCCCGACGTGATGGCAATCCCGGTCTTCGGCAAGTTCAACCTCGGACTGGTGCTCGGCCTCGGCCAGTTCGTCACCACCTTCGCCATCACCATGTGGTACGTGTCGTACTCGAACCGCCGTCTCGACCCCCTCGGGGCCGAGCTGCGTGCCGAGCTTGAGGAGATGGACAAGAAATGATCGCAACCAGCATTCTGCAGTCCCTGCCGGGCCGCCTGGCCCAAGCCGTCGAACCTGCGGAAAACAACCCCGTGCTGAACATCTCGATCTTCCTCGCTTTCGTGGCGGTCACCCTGATCGTCGTCATCCGCGCCGGGCGCAACAACAAGACCGCGGCCGACTACTACACCGGCGGCCGGTCCTTCACCGGCCCGCAGAACGGGTTCGCCATCGCCGGCGACTACCTCTCCGCGGCATCGTTCCTCGGCATCGTCGGGGCGATCGCGGTCAGCGGTTACGACGGCTTCCTGTACTCGATCGGCTTCCTCGTGGCCTGGCTCGTCGCCCTGCTGCTGGTGGCCGAGCTCATGCGCAACACCGGCAAGTACACCATGGCGGATGTGCTCTCCTTCCGCCTGCGTCAAGGTCCCGTGCGCGTGGCCGCGGCGACGACCACCCTTGCCGTCTGCTTCTTCTACCTCCTCGCCCAGATGGCCGGAGCCGGCGGCCTCGTGTCGCTGCTCCTCGGCATCAACGACAAGGTCGGGCAGTCCGTCGTGGTCACCGTGGTCGGCGGCCTGATGATCATGTACGTGCTCATCGGTGGCATGAAGGGCACCACCTGGGTGCAGATCATCAAGGCGTTCCTGCTCATCATCGGCGCATTCGCGATGACCGTCTGGGTGCTGGCCATCAACGGCTTCAACTTCTCGGCGCTTCTCGACTCGGCCATCGCCGCCTCGACGAGTGTGCCGGCCGACGCCATCCTGGTGCCCGGCCTGAAATACGGCGAGAACCCGCTCGACTTCGTCTCGCTCGCCATCGCCCTGGTGCTCGGCACCGCGGGCCTGCCGCACGTGTTGATGCGCTTCTACACGGTGCCCAGCGCCAAGGAAGCCCGTCGCTCGGTCGTCTGGGCGATCTGGCTGATCGGTGCGTTCTATCTGTTCACGCTGGTGCTCGGCTTCGGTGCCGCCGCGCTCGTCGGAGCAGATGTCATCCTCGCCGCTCCCGGCGGAGTGAACTCGGCCGCGCCGCTGCTCTCCCTCGCGCTCGGCGGACCGCTGCTGCTCGGCTTCATCTCGGCCATTGCCTTCGCCACGATCCTGGCCGTGGTGGCCGGGATCACGATCACCGCCGCGACCTCCTTCGCTCACGACATCTATATGAGCGTGATCAAGAAGGGCAAGGGTGACCCCGACGCCGAGGTCAAGGTCGCGCGTCGTACCGTCGTCATCATCGGCATCCTCTCGATCGCCGGCGGCATCGGCGTGCAGGGGCAGAACATCGCCTTCCTGGTGGCCCTGGCCTTCGCCGTCGCGGCGAGCGCCAACCTGCCGACCATCCTGTACTCGCTCTTCTGGCGCGGCTTCACCACCCGCGGCGCCGTGTGGAGCATGTACGGCGGCCTTGCGGTCACCGTCGGTCTGATCATCTTCTCGCCGGTCTTCTCCGGCACGGAGACGTCGATGTTCGGTGCAGACGTCGACTTCGCCTGGTTCCCTCTGAGCAACCCCGGCATCATCTCCATCCCAATCGGGTTCTTCCTGGGCTGGCTCGGCTCGGTCACCAGCACCCGCAAGGAAGACCCGCTGCTGGCCGCGGAAATGTCCGTGCGGTCCATGACCGGCTTCGGCGCCGAGAAGGCCTCCGAGCACTGATCGAAACCGTACGACCCGCATGACCACTACTCCCCTCGGCTGCACCCCAGCCGGGGGGAGTAGTGTCGTTCCGCGGGCTGGAGGGCCAGACCATCCGCCTGCGCCGAGCCTTTGACGCATGACTGGAGAAGATTCTCAATGAAAGCTGCACGTTTCCACGGCCAGAAAAACGTCCGCATTGAAAACATCGAAGAGCCGGAGACCCGCAGCGGCACAGTGAAGATCGCAGTCGCCTGGTGCGGCATCTGCGGCACCGACCTTCACGAGTATCTCGACGGCCCGATCTTCATCTCGGCGCCCGGCCACCCGCATCCGCTTTCGCATGAATCCCTCCCGGTCACCATGGGCCACGAGTTCGACCTCACCAGCGAGGGCTTCGACACCCTGATCAACCACAACGACACCGCTGTGAAGATCCTGGTCCACCCCTAGGCAGAACGCTTGAGTGCGTCAGTCTTTGGGTGCCAGCGGCCCCCGCGCGACTCGCGTGGGGGCCGCCTGTGCAACCGGCTTAATCACGATCAGGTCCAGATTGACGTGGGCCGGGCGTTCGACGCTCGACACGATCGTCTCGGCAATATCTTCGGCGGTGAGCGGATTCGGCACCCCGGCGTAGGCCGCGGCGGCCTTCTCCGCATCACCGTTGAAGCGCACCAGCCCGAATTCCTCGGTCTGCACCATCCCGGGGGCAACTTCGATCACCCGGATCGGCTCGCCATTCAATTCCAGGCGCAAGACTTCCATCAGGGCGTGCGCGGCGAACTTCGCCGCGTTATACCCTCCACCTCCGAGGTAGGCGACATGACCCGCAATGGACGTGACCGTGACGATGTCGGCAGCGCCGCCCTCCGCCCGGATCCCGGCCCGCAGCAAGGGCAGCACGGCGCTCGTGACCCGCTTGACCGCGAGCACGTTGATCTCGAACATCCAAGCCCAGTCCTCGACCTTCGATTCCTCGACGGTGTCCAGCCCCACCGCGCCGCCCGCGTTGTTGACCAGCGCGTGCACCGGCCCGGACGCCGCGAGATAGTCGCGCAGCGCGTCCACGTCGGCCTGCCGGGTGAGGTCGGCCGTGAAGACCTGCGCCCCGGTCTCCGCCTGCAGCGTCGCGAGGCGGTCGGTGCGGCGAGCCACCCCCACCACATCCCAGCCCCGCTGGCGGAACAGGCGCACGGTGGCGGCACCGATCCCCGAACTCGCACCGGTCACAACGACTCTTTTTGTACCCATGGTTCCATTCTGGTCGGAGAAGCAGCATGATGAGCCCACGCGCCGCCGGAATACCGCACGTGCAGAAACGACGCGTGCCGCTCTGGGACAATGCGCGCTGGATCGCGATCGCCCTGGTTGTGCTCGGGCACGCCATCCTGAAACTCATCGCCGAGTCGGATGTCGCCTACGAGTTCTATCTGTTCGTCTACGCCTTCCACGTTCCGCTGTTCGTCGCCGTCAGCGGGTACTTCGCCCGGTCGGGCCCGCTCGGCACCCGCCAGCTGCATCGTCTGGTCACCGACATCGTGCTCCCCTACGTGATCTTCGAGACGATCTGGACAGTCGTGCACTGGCTACTCGGCGGCGAATTCCGCCTGGACTACTCGTCCCCCTCCTGGACCCTGTGGTTCCTGATCGCCCTCCTGGCCTGGCGCCTCGCCCTGCCCTTCCTCGTGCTGCTGCGCCATCCGCTGCTGATCAGTGTGATCATCTCCGTCGGCGCCGGGTACTTCGCGTCGATCGACAGCACCTTCGCGCTGTCGCGCACGCTCGGGCTGCTGCCGTTCTTCGTCTTCGGCTGGCAGCTACGCCAGTGGAAGCTCACCGACCGCTGGCTGGGGCTGCACGCCACCGCGGTATGGCACTGGCGGATCGGCGCGTTCACCCTGTTCACGGCACTGCTGGGCGTGATCGTGGCGAACATCGACGCCCTTCGTGAGGCGCAGGTGCGCCAGTTCCTGCTCTACGACGAGGCCTACCCGGCGTTCGGCTACGACCAGCTCTGGGCCGGCGTCATCCGTCTGGGTCTGCTGCTGCTCGCGTTCGCCCTCATCGTGGCATTCCTGGTGCTCATGCCCCGGCGACGGCTCTGGTTCACGCCCTACGGCGCGGCCACGATGTACATCTACCTGCTGCACAGTTTCGTGCTGTTCCTCCTGCGCGAGAGCGGGGTGCTCGGCGGACCCCAGCCGGGCTGGGTGCTGCCCGCGATGATCGGGTTCAGCGCGCTGATCTCCATCGCCCTCTCGCAGCGGATCGTGCGCAGGGCGTTCCACCCGCTGATCGAGCCGCGCGCCCGCTGGCTGTTCCGCAAGACGGCGCGCACCGACACCGGCACGATCGTGCTTCCGCACCTCGACGCGCCTGCCGGCACGCTCGCCGCCGAGCCTCCCGCAGAGCCTCCCGCAGACGCACCGCCCGCAGACCCTGCCGCCGGCACACCGCGCGACACGCCGCGCTGACCGCTTCGTGACGCTGTGTTGCGGTGTCCGTTGCCAGCTCGACAACCCCCTGCCTAGAATCGCTGGCAGAGCGCTGGAAGGTCCACGCTCGTCGAGGATCACCCGGGAGATCACCTCATGAGCGACAACGCTGCAGACTGGAAGTTCGAAACCAAGCAGGTGCACTCCGGTGCCCAGCCCGACCCGACCACCAATGCCAGGGCCACCCCGATCTACCAGACCACGTCCTACGTGTTCGACAACGCCCAGCACGCGCAGAACCTGTTCGCACTGGAGGAATTCGGCAACATCTACACCCGTATCATGAACCCGACCCAGGCCGTCGTCGAAGAGCGCGTCGCCGCCCTCGAAGGGGGCACCGCAGCCCTGCTCCTGGCCTCGGGCCAGGCCGCCTCCACGTTCGCGGTGCTGAACATCGCCCAGGCCGGCGACCACATCGTCTCGTCAAGTTCGATCTACGGCGGAACCTACAACCTGTTCAAGTACACGCTAGCCAAGCTGGGCATCGAGACGACCTTCGTCGAGAACCAGGACGACCCCGAGGAGTGGCGCCGGGCGCTGCGCCCCAACACCAAGCTCTTCTTCGCCGAGACCATCGGCAACCCCAAGATCAATGTGCTCGACATCCGTCTCGTGGCCGATGTGGCGCACGCCGGCGGGGTGCCGCTCATCGTCGACAGCACCATCGCCACCCCCTACCTGATCCGCCCGTTCGAGCACGGCGCGGACATCGTCGTCCACTCGGCGACCAAGTTCCTCGGCGGCCACGGTGCCGTCATCGGCGGCGTCATCGTCGACGGCGGCACGTTCGAATGGTCCAAGAACGTGGAGAAGTTTCCCGGCCTCACCGAGCCGGACCCGTCCTACCACGGCGTCAGTTACACGGGCGCGGTCGGCGACGGCATCGCCTACATCATCAAGGCGCGCGTGCAGCTGCTGCGCGACCTCGGATCCGCGATCGCCCCGGCGAGCGCCTGGCAGCTCATCCAGGGCATCGAGACTCTCAGCCTGCGCATCGAACGCCACGTGCAGAACGCCCAGGACATCGCGGAGTGGCTCGAGAACCACCCCGACATCGCCTCGGTCAACTACGCCGGCCTGCCGTCGAGCCCCTGGTACGCCGCCGCCAACACCTACGCGCCCCGCGGTGTCGGCGCCGTGCTGTCCTTCGAGTTGAAGGGCGGAGTGGATGCCGGCCGCGCCCTCGTCGACAACCTTTCCCTGTTCAGCCACCTGGCCAACATCGGCGACGTGCGGTCGCTCGTCATCCACCCGGCCTCGACCACGCACGCGCAGCTCACCCCGGAGCAGCAGCTCACGGCCGGTGTGACGCCGGGCCTGGTGCGCCTCTCCGTCGGCATCGAGAACATCGCCGATCTGAAGGCCGACCTCGAGACCGGCCTGGCGGCCGCCCGCGCGGTTGTGCAGGCATCCCGCGCCAACGCCTGACACGCCCCCAGCCGCTGCCAATCCGGATGGGTATCCCCCCCGGGCAGGTAGGTAACCAATTCGACGGAGATTTTGCCCTCCACACCCGGTTTCGGCCCGTTTCAGGCCAAAATCGCCAAAATCTCCGTCGAATTCGTTCGGGTGGCGAGCTGATTCGGCTTCGCCGAGTGCGAACAGAGTGGAAACCCAGTGGAAAACCCAGTGGAAACCGAGTGGAAACCCAGTGGAAACCCAGTGCAACCCGAGTGGAAACCGGGTGCAGCCCGAGTGTCGGCCGGGTACTCCGCGGCGACGGCCGGGCGTGCGGTGCGCTGACCAGGTGGTGCGGTGACAATAAGCCGGAAAGGCTGTTCACCCGGCAGAATAGGGAGCCTATGGACTGGCAATATTCGGCAGACACCGTCCCGTCGAGCTTCGTGACCGAAGCCCAGGCTCGGTCGCTGCTCGGAAAACCCCCGGCGACGGGTGCGTGGCGCGACGGCGACCCCGTGGGGAACCGTCGTTTCCTCGACGTCGGTGCGCTGCACTTTGAGGCGGGCAGCAGCCTCGGCGCCGTGCGGATCGCCTACGAGACGTGGGGCGAACTGTCCCCGAGCGGCGACAACGCCGTGCTCGTGCTGCACGCCCTCACCGGCGACAGCCACCTGGTCGGCCCGGCCGGCCACGGCCACCCGACCGCGGGCTGGTGGAGCAGGATCGTCGGCCCCGGCCTGGCCATCGACACCGACCGCTGGTTCGTGGTTGCCCCGAACATGATCGGTGGCTGCCAGGGCAGCACCGGTCCGGCCTCCCTCGCCCCGGACGGCTCCGAATGGGGCACCCGCTTTCCCTACCTCACCATTCGCGATCAGGTCGCCGCGCAGGTCGCCTTCTCAGACCATCTCGGCATCGACCGTTGGGCCGCCGTCGTCGGCGGCTCGATGGGCGGGATGCACGCGCTCGAGTGGGCCATCGAGCATCCGTCCCGGGTCGCCCGCCTGGCAATCCTCGCGGCACCGCCGGTGACGACCGCCGACCAGATCGCGCTGAATTCGGTGCAGATCGAAGCCATCCGCAGCGACCCACTCTTCCGCTCCGGCGACTACTACGACGCCGCGGACGGCGATGGCCCGACCCGCGGCCTCGCCCTGGCCCGGCGGATGGCGCTGCTGAACTACCGCAGCTCCGAGGAGCTCAACCTGCGCTTCGAGCGCGGCTGGCAAAGCGAGATCAGTCCGCTCGGCGCGGGCGGCCGGTTCGCCGTCGAGTCCTACCTCGATTTCCACGGCAACAAGTTCACCCGGCGGTTCGACGCGAACAGCTACATCGTGCTGGTCGAGGCCATGAACTCGCACGACATCGGCCGCGGCCGCGGCGGTGTCGCATCCGCCCTCTCCCGCATCGATGCGCTCAGCGTCGTCGTCGGGATCGACAGTGACCGCCTCTTCCCCCTCGATGGCCAACAGGTCATCGCCGCCCACCTGCAGGGCAACATCGACGACACGGATGCCGTCACGCTCCACTCCGGCTTCGGCCACGACGGTTTTTTGATCGAGAACGAGGCCATCGGCGCGCAACTTCTGCGCGTTCTGAGCCGTCCCGCTCCCTCGCATCGAGCTTGACACGGTCCCGGATCAAGACGACGTCGACCGGCAGGCCACGGAACGCGACACCCTCGTGAACCGAGTCGTTCCCATGAATGAGACGTACCCTGACTCAAGACGTACCCGATGAGAGGACACGCGCCATGAAACCCGGTTCCGTTATCATGTTGATCTTTGGCGCGATCCTCTCCCTGCTCGGCTTCTCGCTGGCCCTGGCCGGGGCGATGACCGCCGTGGTCAACGCGCAGGGCGAGGACGGCTACCTCACCAGCCCCGCCCGCTCGTTCTCGGTACAGTCATTCGCGCTCACCTCGCCCCGGATCGGCTCGATCGAGCTCCAGGACGTCCCGGCGGACATCGGCAGTCTCCGACTCCGCGCGCTCTCCACCTCCACAGCGGACGTCTTCATCGGCGTCGCGCCTCAGGCCGACGTCGACCGCTACCTGGCCGGAGTGAATAACACCGAGCTGCGCGACCTGAACATCAATCCCTTCCGTGCGGTGTACCGCGACATTCCGGGCAGCCGCGCTCCCGAAGCCCCCGGCGCCCAGGACTTCTGGGTGTCCTCCGCCGAGGGTCCCGGCACTCAGGAGATCGACTGGGATCTGACGAGCGGCAGCTGGGCGGTCGTCGTAATGAACGAGGATGCCAGTTCCGGCGTCTCGGTCGCCCTGCAAGCCGGCATTCGCCTCGGGTTCCTCGCCCCGCTGGCGGTGGGGCTGCTTCTGGTCGGCCTGTTCATCCTTCTCATCGGCCTGGTGCTGACCGTGTTCGGAGCAATCGGCCTGGGCCGCGGCACACTGCCCGCAACCGGGCCCGGCGCCACGCCCGACACACCGCTCGGAGCAGCAACTTTCGTCGGAGCAGGCCCACCCGGGGCGACCGCGGTCCCTGCCCATCCCGGTGAGCGGACGTTTCCCGCCCGGTTGACCGGAACCCTCGACGAGGGGCTGTCCCGCTGGTTGTGGTTGGTGAAGTGGATCCTGATCTTCCCGCACGTGGTGGTGCTGCTGTTCCTCTGGTTCGGGTTTGTCGTCACCACCATCGTCGCCGGGTTCGCCATCCTGTTCACCGGTCGATACCCGACGGCCCTCTTCCAGTTCAACGTCGGGGTGCTGCGCTGGAGCTGGCGGGTGTCCTTCTACGCCTACTCGGCGCTCGGCACCGACCGGTACCCCCCCTTCAGCCTGGCGTCGTCGGCCGACTATCCCGCCGATCTGCAGGTCGATTACCCGGAGCGCCTCTCGCACGGGCTCGTTCTGGTCAAATGGTGGCTGTTGGCGATTCCGCACCTGCTGATCGTGGCGGCCTTGACCGGAAGTGCGACGATCTGGCGGAACGACGAGGGCGACTCGGTCTCGAACACCGTCCCGTCCCTGATCGGGGTCCTGGTGCTGATCGCCGCGGTCATCCTCCTCTTCACCGGCCGGTACCGGCGCAGCCTGTTCGATCTGATCCTCGGCATCGACCGCTGGATCTTCCGGGTGGCCGTTTACACCGCCCTGTTCCGCGACGAGTACCCGCCGTTCCGCCTCGACCAGGGCGGCGCCGACACCCCAGAGGCCGCGGTCACACGAGCACCGATCGCACCCGCCGCACCTGCCGGCGGAGCGGCGTCGAGCACGCCCTGAGTCGCCGGTCACGCCCGTCGGGAACGCCTCCGGCCGCGCGGACGCCGACGGATGCCACGGAGCGCGCGGGGTAACGGACACCGGGCCGGTAGGGTTCTGTATAGAGGGCAAATGGGGTGAGAGCGCCGCTATGCAACGAATCTACAAGGAACGTGACCGTCTGCTCCGCAGAGCGGCTCGCCTGTGCGGATTGGCCGGCTCGGCCGCTGCGCTCCTCGCGATGCTCGTCCCGGGCGGCTTGACCGTGAGCACCCTGGCCCGGAGCCTGCCACTGCTGCTGCTGCTGGTGGCCGGCCAGTACCTGCTCGGCCGGTCCGGCCGGATGCGCTGGGTCGCCTTGATCCTGGTCTCCGGCATCGCCGTGATCCTGCTCGTGGGCTGGTCGGGCCAGCGTGCCACCGGCCTGAACCTCGTCGAGCAGGCCATAATCGGCGGCATCGCCGCCGGAGCCCTGAGCTGCGTCGCCCTCGTGCTCGTAATCAGCGCCGCCCGCCTGCTGGTGCTGTTCCTGGTATTCGGTGCGACCGTTGCCAGCGTGCTCGTCGCCACCCGCGCCTCGTCCGACGCCACCGTGCCCCTCCTGCTCACCCTCAGCGTCTGGCTTGCCATCGCCCTGGTGGCCTGGTGGCTGGCCCAGAGCGTGCCGCGCGTCATGGCGCGCATCGCTTTCATCGGCCGCGCCCACCTCGCCGAGCGCCATGCCAGCGAGCTCGAAGCCCAACGCCGGCAGGATGCCCGGCTGCTGCACGACACCGTGCTGGCCACCCTCACCCTCCTCGCGCACTCCGGCGTCGGCGTCAGCCCGGCCGCACTGCGCCAACAGGCCGGCGACGACGCCCGGTTGCTGCGGCAGCTACGGCTCGGCGGCCTCCCCACCCCGCGCCGCTCCGGGGTCTACACGCTCGAGCCGGCCACCGAGTCAATGCTCGGCAGCACCCTCGAATCGGTCAAGCAGCGGTTCGGGCGGATGGGCCTCGATGTGGACTGGCACGGCAGCGGACAGGTTCTTCTGCCCAGCGACGTGCTCGACTCCTTCCTCCTCGCCCTCGGCGAGTGCCTCGAGAACGTGCGACGTCACGCCGGCGTCGCCCGCGCCGACGTGACGATCACTGATGACGACACAACCGTGCGCGCCATGGTCACCGACGCAGGGGTCGGCTTCGACCTCAGCGGCGTCAGCGCCGAACGCCTCGGTTTCGCCGAATCGGTCGTGGCCCGCCTGCGCGACGTGGGCGGCAACGCCCGCCTCTTCTCCTCCCCCGGCTCCGGCACCACGGTCGTGCTCGAGGTGCCCAAGTGACCGTCCCCGGCATCGTCGACGCCCGCCGCCGTGACGCGCGCCGCGCTGCGGCGGCGGGCGGGCCCGACCAGCCGAGCAATCAGGACCGCCAGGAACGCCGGGCTTACCGGCGCAGTTTCCGACGCCCCGAACGCACCGAGCAGACCACCCGCGCCAACCAGAGCGGCCTGGGTGGCCGCCACCTCGGCATCGGCCTGACGTTCAGCGGCGGCTTCATCACCCTGTTCCTGTTCGGGCAGTTCGCCGTGCAGTGGTCCGAATATCCCGACCCGACGCCCAGCCTCATCGCGTGGGGTCTCCTGATGGCGACCACGGTCCTGGCACTGATCACGGTGCAGCGCCTTTCGGCTCGGATGCCGGACCGGCTGTTCGCCGCGGCCATCGCCGCCGGCGCCGCCGTGGTGGTGCTCGACCTGATCGGGTCGTGGGGCGAAACCGACTCCGGCGTCTACCCGACCGCCGCCGCCGCCGTCGGCACCCTGCTCATCTCCCTGGCCACCGTGCGCCGCGGGCACGACCTCGTCTCGGCCGCGATGGCGCTCGGCCTGCTTCTCTTCCTCGGGGCGCTCACCGAGGAGCGAGCCGATCCGCTCACCTTCGCCCCCGACCTCCTTGCGATCAGCCTCGCCATCCTGCCTCCGCTGCTCGGCGTCGCCACGGTGCGGGGATTCCGCCGGATGGCCCAGCGCGAGCTCGACCTGGTGCTGGTGCAGAGCACCATCTCCCAGCCGCAGTTCGCGGTGGGGATGTTCGCCTCCGAGGAACTCGCCCGCATCGACCTCGACGCGGAGACTCTGCTCGACGACGTCGCGAAGGGTCGCACGGCGCTGCCGCTGAGTTCCGAGAAGTCGACGACGGCGGCAGACCTCGCCACGCAACTGCGGCTGCACCTGATCCGGGGCCGCCGGGAGACCTGGCTGCACCACGCGATCACCGAGTCCGAGTTCCTGGGACCGTCCGTCGGCCTGCACGACCCGGCGGGGCTGGCCGGCATGCTCGACCCCGACCAGCGCGATGCCCTTCTGCGCACGATCTGGCTGCTGATCAGCGACACAACCCGCGACGAGGCATCCGTTTCGCTCTCTCTCGGTCCGATCCGACCCACGCACGGCGTCTCCGCTCGCCAGAAGTTACGATTTCCGATCGAATTGACCACGACGGGTGTGCCACGGCGTCGAGTGGACCCCGAGACGTGGCAAGCTATCCGAATAGTCGGCCCTCACGTCGATTCCAGCCGGGACGGAAGTCTGCATCTGGAAATCGAATGCAGTATCGACAATCCCGCGGATGCTTAGGGTCCGTGGAACTACGCTGTTGAGCTTCTCATTCGGGGCCAGAAGCACAAGGAGACAGAAGTGACGAACACAACCACGTTGAGCACTGAGGCGCCGAGCAAGGACAACCCCATCCGGTTGGCCCTCGTCGACGACCACCGCATGCTGTTGGGGGCCCTCACCGAGTGGATCCGGGGGGCCGCGGACGACATCAACATGGTCGCCGCCGTCACCACCTGGCCCGAGCTGCTCACCCACCCCGAATTTCCCGTCGACGTCGTGCTCCTCGACCTCGACCTCAAAGACAACATCCCGGTCTCACTGAAGATCTCGACGCTCAAGACGGCCGGCGTGAAGACGGTGTTGATGAGCACCTACTCCGAGGCCGGGCTCGTGCGCGAGGCGCTGGCTGCCGGTGCGCTCGGTTACCTGGTGAAGAGCGAAGAGGCAACGATGATCGTCGAAGCGATCCGCTCCGCCTATGACGGCGACTCCTTCATTTCGGCCGAACTGGACGAGGCCCTCAACAACGGCGCGAACGGCGGTTCTCCCCGCCTCAGCGCGCAGGAGCGCCGGGTGATGGCCCTCTACGGCGCGGGCGAGCCGGTCAAGGCCGTCGCGCACCAGCTCGGCATCTCCGAGGAGACCGCCAAGAGTTACCTCAAGCGCATCCGGGAGAAGTACCGCCTCGCGGGCTTCGACGTGGGAACCAAGGTCGCCCTGCGCAAGCGCGCCATCCACGACGGCATCCTGCTCCAGGGCGACTGACTTCGGCGCTGCCGAAGGGCCCGGCTGCCGAACGGCCCGGCTGCCTCGCGCCGATCCAGACCGGGGCGACGTAGCCGAAGTCGCCCGCGATGGCGAGGCCGTGAGCAGGTATGGTTCCAGAGTACGGGGCCGGTGGCCCGAACGAATTCGACGGAGATATTGCTCTAAGCAGCGCGTTTGGGCTCAAAAACGAGGGTTTGACCCAGAATCTCCGTCGAATTAATTAGACGCCCGGCACGGCGTTCCGCCGGGGTCAATCAGCGCCCCGCGGTATGGTCGGCTCTGACTCCCGGAGAGCGATGCAACCAGATGGGATTCACCTGGCTACGCGGCCGGTGTGGCGGCCGCCGATGCTGCGGCCTCGGCCAGCACCGCCTCGAGGCGCTCGACCTTCCCGGTCAGCTCCCCGGTGCGGCGGCCCCGGATGTCGGCCTTGAGCACCAGGGACACCCGCGGCCCCCAGGCTCCGACGGCTTCAGTGGCGGCCTTGACCACCGCGAAGACCTCGTCCCAGTCGCCTTCGATGGTGGTGAACATCGAATCGGTGTGGTTGGGCAGCCCGGATGCGCGCACGATGCGCACGGCCGCGGCGACCGCGTCGTGCACCGACCCTTCGTCATCGTGGGAGCCGGACGGGGCGACGGAAAATGCAACCAGCATGGGGTTACTCCTTCTGATAGGGGGTGGGTGGGAACAGGATCTGCCACACGGCCCAGCCGAGCAGCACGACCTCCAGCGCGTTGCGCACGGTCAGCACCAGCACCAGAGCCGGGTCTGCCACAAGCAGGCGGTCGTAGAAGTGCGGGTAGACGAGTTGGGTCAGGGCCGCGATGACAAGCCCGAGCACGGCCGGGAGCCGCCAGGCAGGCCCCCGCACCAGCAGCCCGAAAATGATGGGCGCGGCCAGCCAGGTCGTGAACTGCGGCGAGCCGACCTTGTTGACGACGATCAGGGTCAGCACCAGGGCCAGCGCCAGCGGCGGGAACAGGCCGGCCGGTTCGGCGCCTGCACGCATCCGCTGGCAGGCCAGGAGCACCACGGCCAGCCCGCAGAGGGCGAGCAGGGGGGTCATCGCCACGATGGCGACGTTCGTGCCGGTGCCGATGATCTGGAAGGTGAGGATCTGCCGGTCGTAGTAGAGGTAACTGCCCGGCAGACCCAGCGCGGCCGGCCACATCCAGAGGCCGGCGACCGGGGACTCGATCTGGATGCCGCGGTTCGTCTGCTCGCCGACGAAGCTGAGCACGTTCGGCCCGCTGCCGAGCCCGAGCGCCACCAGCACGATGCCCAGGCTCGTCCCGGCCGCGGCGACGAGCACCCGCCAGCGGTCCTTCGAGACGACGAATAGCGCGATCACCAGGGCCACCGGCCAGATCTTCACCCAGGTGACCAGAGTCAGCAGCACGGTGCCCCAGACCGGCCGGGCGCCGACGAACAGCAGTGCGGCGATCGCCAGCGGCACGGTGACCGCATCGATCCGGGCGAGGGCGACGGGCCCGAGCAGCAGCAGGAAACCCAGCCACCAGGCCGCCGCGGCCAGGGCACGCCGGTTGCGGCCCCGCCCGAGCAGCAGCGCGAAGGTCCCGGCGTTCAGCAGGGTCACGAGCCCGAGCCAACCGGCGGCGTAGAGGTCGGGGCCGAACGCGAGCGGCGCCAGGATGGGCAGGAGGGCCAGCAGCGGGTAGACGAAGCCGGTGGTGATGCCCACGACGTCGGCACCGGATGCCGCGTCGGTCGCCCAGCCGAGGTAGACGACCTCCACATCGCCCAGCGGCCAGCCGGGGGACGCGAAACAGAGCCACCAAAGCACGCCGTGCACCAGTGCGAAGCCGGCCCAGAGCAGCGTTCGCGATGTCGGCACGCCGGCTCCGGCGGCCAGGTGTTCTGCGACGGATTGGGGCACGCTCCACCTTCGCACACCCCCACGGCTCCGCCGCCGCACCGGGACAGTCAGCGCGGGGCCCAGCGCGGCGGTCAACGCGAGCCGAGCAGGTCCGCGATCGTGGCCGGCACCGCGCCGGCGATGTCGAGCGCGGTGATCGGACCTCCGTTGGACGCCCGGGCCGCTGCCCGGGCGTGCACCAGGGCGGCCGTCGCCGCGAGATAGGCCGGCGCGGCGGCATCCGTCTGGATCGCCCGTGAATGCGTGGCCAGGAGGGCGCCGAGGATGCCGCCGAGCACGTCCCCGGATCCGGCCGTCGCCAGCCAGGAGGGCGCCTTCGACACCGTCAGCCGGGTGCCGTCGGGCGCCGCGATCCAGGTGACGCTTCCCTTGAGCAGCACCGTGACGCCGAGGCCGGACGCGGCGCGCACGGCCCACTCTCCCGGCGCAGCGGCCACCTCGGAGCCGGCCACCGACTCGCCCTGCGGGGAGAGCAGGCGGGTAAGCAGCCGGGCGAGTTCGCGGTAGTGCGGGGTGATCACGACGGGCCCGGTCGCCCGGCCGACCAGGTCGAGGGCCCCGGCATCGCACACCGTGGGCAGCCCCTCGGCCAGGGCACCGAGCAGCGCGGCCTCGGTCACCCGGTCGCGCGCGGCGGCGTCCTGGCCCGAGCCGAGCAGCCAGGCCTGCACCTGCCCGGGGGCGGTGACGGCCTCCGGGCGGCGCTGCAGCACCAGGTCGGACGCCCGTCTCGGGCCGAGGTAGCGCACCATCCCGACCCCGGTGCGGAGGGCCGCCTCGACTCCGAGCACCGCGGCCCCGGGGTACTCGTCGGAGCCCGTGCGCACGCCCAGCACGCCGCGGCGGTACTTGTCGTCGTCCGCCCGGGGAACCGCGATCCGCTCGCGCGCCCGTGCGTCGTCCCATTCCAGCCATCCCCGTGGTTCGCTCATGCACTCACGATAGGTTGTTTTGAGTGCGTCGGGCCGGCCGCTTCGCCCGCGCACTCGACCCTTGGGGGAAATCCGTGGCTGTTGCCGCCCTGTTCGAACCGTTCACCGTGCGCGGCGTCACCCTGCGCAACCGCATCTGGGCGGCGCCGATGTGCCAATACGCGGTGCGGGAGAAAGACGGCGTCCCGCGGGACTGGCACCTCGTTCACTTAGGCGCGCTGGCCGCGGGCGGCGCCGGCCTGATCCTGGTCGAGGCAACCGCGATCAGCCCGGAGGGCCGCATCTCCTACGCCGACACCGGCCTCTGGAACGCGGAACAGACCGCCGCCTGGGCACCGATCGTGGCCTTCCTTCATGCGCAGGGCGCGAAGGCCGGCATCCAGCTTTCCCACGCGGGGCGCAAGGCTTCCGTCTGGCCGGCCTGGGGCGGAGACCGGCACGGCACCATGGCGACGGATGACGGCGGCTGGCCGACCGTGTCGGCCTCGGCCGTGCCGTTCCCCGGCTACGCACCGCCCGTGGCCCTGGATGCCGCGGGCATCCTGGGAATCGTTGACGGGTTCGCGTCCGCCGCGCTCCGGGCGGTGGAGGCCGGGTTCGACGTCGTGGAGCTGCACGCGGCGCACGGCTACCTGCTGCACCAGTTCCTGTCCCCGCTGAGCAACCGGCGCACCGACGGGTTCGGCGGCGGGCTGCCGAACCGGGCCCGCCTGCTGCTTCAGGTCGTGGCCGCCGTGCGCGCGGCCATCGGCGAGGAGCGCGCCCTGTTCGTGCGGTTCTCCGCCACCGATTACACCCCGGGCGGCTGGACCGAAGACGAGACGGCCGAGGTCGCCGGCTGGGCCGCGGCCGCCGGCGCCGACTTCTTCGACATCTCCTCCGGCGGCAACGTGACCGGGGTGCGCATCCCGCTGGGTCCCGGCTACCAGGTGCCGCTCGCCGAGCACGTGAAAACGGCGGCGGGCGTGCGGGTCAGCGCCGTGGGGCTGATCACCACCGCGCACCAGGCCGAGCAGATCGTGGCATCCGGCCGGGCCGACGCGGTCCTTCTGGGCCGCGAACTCCTGCGCGACCCGCACTTCCCGCTGCGGGCCGCCCACGAGCTCGGCGCCGGCGTGGACTACTGGCCGCCGCAGTACCTGCGCGCCCGGTGGCCGGCCGCCTGAGAACGGCTACACCTGAGAACGGCTACAGGCGGCGGGTCGCGTCCTGCACTTCGCCGACCAGCTCTTCGATGATGTCCTCGAGGAACAGCACCCCCACGGTCTCACCGGTCGCGGTGAACGAGCGCGCCAGGTGCGCGCCCGAACGCCGCATGGTGGCCAAGGCATCTTCGAGGTCGGTGTCCTCGAAGATCGACGCCAGCAAACGGATGCGCTTGCCCGGGATCGGCTCCGCGTAGCTGCCCTGCCCGACCGAGGTGGCCGTGTCGCCGTCGAGGTCGATGACGTCCTTCAGGTGAACGTACCCGGTCGGTTCACCGGACTCGTTCACCAGCACATAGCGGGAGAAACCGTGTCTGGTGACGGCCTTCTCCACGTCTGCGGGGGTGGCCGCCTCGGGCAGGCTGATCAGGCCATCGAGGTTCACCGCGACGTCCCGCACCTTGCGGGTGGTGAACTCGAACGTGGCGCTGAGTGCCCCGGTGCCGTCCCGCAGCACGCCCTCCCGGGTCGACTGGGAGACGATGGTCGCCACCTCGTCCAACGTGTAGGTGCTGGTGGCCTCCTCCTTGGGCTGGACCCCGAACATTCGCACCACCAGGTTGGCGGTGGCGTTGAGCGTCACGATCACGGGCTTGACCAGGCGGCCGAAGAAGACGAGCGGCGGGGCGAGCACGAGCACGGCCCGGTCGGGGATGGAGAACGACAGGTTCTTCGGCACCATCTCACCGAACACGACGTGCAGGTAGGAGACCAGCAGCAGCGTGATCACGAAGGCGATCACTCCGATGGCCTCCTCCGGTAGCGGGGTCAGGCCCAGCGGGATCTCGAGCAGGTGGTGGATCGCCGGCTCCGAGACGTTCAGGATGAGCAGCGAGCAGACCGTGATGCCCAGCTGGGTGGTCGCCAACATGAGGGTGGCGTGTTCCATCGCCCACAGCGCTGTGATTGCGCGCTTCTTGCCGGCCTCGGCGAGAGGTTCGATCTGGGACCGGCGCGCGGAGATAACCGCGAATTCCGCGGCGACGAAGAAGGCGTTGGCCGCGAGCAGCACGACCAGCCAGACCAGCCCCGCCCAGTCACTCATGGTCACTCACCGTGCGCTCCATACCGTTCTTCTTACGGTCACCCTTTTTGTCCAACTTTTTTTCGGATTTCTTGTCGGTCCTGGTACCGCGGTCGCCCCGGGCAGGCTCGCCGCCCTCCTCGGGCTCGACGGGCTCGCCGCAGGGTGTGAAGCGGAGCCGGTCGATCCGTCGGCCGTCGAGGCGTTCCACCGACAGCACGCCGCCGGCCAGCTGCACGACGTCGCCGACCACGGGCAGGCGACCCAATTCGCTCATCACGAACCCACCCACGGTTTCGTAGGGGCCGTCCTCCGAGATCACGATGCCCGTGCGGTCGAGCAGCTCGTCCGGGCGGAGCATGCCGGGGAATGTCAGAGAGTCGGTAGACAACACCACACCGGCGCGGGTGCGGTCGTGCTCGTCGGCAACCTCTCCGACGAGTTCCTCGACCAGGTCCTCGAGCGTGGCCACTCCGGCCGTGCCGCCGTATTCGTCGACGACGATGGCCATCTGGTAACCGCGGCCGCGCAGCTCGACCAGTAGTCCGTCGAGTTTCATGGTCTCGGGCACCCGGATGGCCTCGGACTGCAGGGCCGATACCGGGACATCCGCCCGGCGACGTCGGGGAACGGCCACGGCCTGCTTCACGTGCACGATCCCGACGATGTCGTCGACGCCCTCGTCGACGACGGGGAAGCGGGAATACCCGGTTTGGCGGGTGAGGTCGATGACGGCCTGGGCGGAGGCGGTGCGCTCGATGCTGGCCACCCGCGGGCGGGGCGTCATCACGTCCGAGGCGGTATGCCCGGAGAAGAGCAGCGTGCGGTGCAGGAGCGTGGCGGTGTCTTTCTCCAGCAGCCCGGCACTGGCCGAGCGCCGCACGAGGGAGGACAGCTCCTCCGCGGTGCGCGCCCCGGACAGCTCTTCCTTCGGCTCGATCCCGATCGACCGCAGCACACCGTTGGCGCTGCCGTTGAGCACGACGACGGCCGGTTTGAACACGGTCGTGAACAGTGTCTGGAACGGGATGACCAGCTTCGCGGTCTGCACGGGCAGGGCGAGGGCGAAATTCTTCGGCACCAGCTCGCCGATGATCATCGAGGCGAGTGTGGCGACGATGACCGCGGTCGTGACCGCGACGACCGGCACCACCGCCGGGGACAGCCCCAGGCCGATCAGCGACGGCGACAGCAGCATGGTCAGAGCCGGCTCCATGGCGTAACCGGTGAGCAGGGTGGTGAGGGTGATGCCCAGTTGGGCGCTGGAGAGGTGCGTCGAGGTGATCCTGAGTGCGGCGATGGTCAGGCCGAGTCGGGTCTCTCCTCGATCGCGGCGGGCCTCGAGCTCCGACCGGTCCAGGTTGACCAGGGCGAACTCGCTGGCGACGAACAGGCCGGTGCCGACGGTGAGGAGGAGCCCCGCGGCGAGCATGATCCACTCATACATGGCGGACCTCGACGACGGCGGCACCGAAGCTCATGACCGAGACGCCGTTCGGGTGACGGGAAGAATTTCCGGGCGAGAAACCGGGCGCATGCGCAGGAGGGGGGTCGTCCATTATTCCTCCCAGTCTACCGCCCGGCACCGAGGCCACGAGTCGGTCCCGGGTGTCAGGCCCCCCACCTCTACCAGGAGACGGGCAGGGCCTTGCCCTCCTCGTAGCCGGCCGCCGACTGGATCCCGACCAGCGAACGGGTGTGGAACTCCGCGACCGAGGTCGCGCCTGCATAAGTGAACGAGCTGCGCACGCCGGAGGTGATCATGTCCAGCAGGTCCTCGACGGACGGCCGTAGCGGGTCCAGGTAGATCTTCGAGCTGGAGATCCCCTCGGCAAAAAGCGTCTTGCGGGCCAGCTCGTAGGCGTCGAGGCGGTCGAACCGCTGGCGCACAGCCCTGGTGGAGGCCATCCCCCAGCTCTCCTTGTAAATGCCGCCGGCGGCGTCCCGGTCGAGCAGGCCGGGTGCCTCGATCGTGCCGGCGAACCAGGATCCGATCATGACGGATGCCGCGCCGGCGGCGAGCGCGAGCGCCACGTCGCGCGGGTAGCGCACCCCGCCGTCGGCCCAGACGTGCGCTCCGAGTTCCCGGGCGGCGGCGGCGGTCTCGAGCACGGCCGAGAACTGGGGGCGGCCGACCGCCGTCATCATGCGCGTGGTGCACATGGCGCCGGGGCCGACGCCGACCTTCACGATGGTGGCGCCGGCGCCGACGAGGTCACCCACGGCATCCGCGGTCACGACGTTGCCGGCCACGATGGGGATGCCGAGGCCCAGGTCGGCGACGATCTCGATCGCCCGCGCCATGCCGCCCTGGTGGCCGTGCGCGGTGTCGATCACGAGAACGTCGACCCCCGCGGCGACGAGCGCCCGGGCCTTGGCCGCGATGTCGCCGTTGATGCCGACCGCCGCGGCCACGCGCAGTCGGCCCTGCGCGTCCAGCGCGGGCTGATACAGGGTGGAGCGAAGCGCGCTCTTGCGGCTGAGGGTGCCGATCACCCGGCCGTGGTGCTGCACGGTGGCGAAGTCGAGCTCGGCCGCGGTCATCACGTCGAACGCGCGGCGCGGGCCTTCGATATCGTCGGCGTCGAGGGAGGTCATCGTGCCGTGCAGGAGGTCTCCGAGGAGCGCGTCGGGCAGCGCCGTCGCCAGCCGGGACGCGTCGATGGCACCCAGGTAGTCGCCGTTCTGGTCGTTGATGACCAATCCCTGGCCGGCCACAGCCGGCACCCGCCGCAGGGCGAGCGCCACGGTGTCCCCCGGGGCGAAGTTGAAGGGGGTGTCGAAGCGGGTGGATTGGGCCTTGACCCAGCGGATCGCGGCGTCGAGATCCTGCAGGTGCATGTCCTGCGGCAGCACGCCGAGCCCGCCGCGGCGAGCGAGCGCGGCCGCCAGGCGCGGCCCGGTGACCGAGTTCATGTTCGCCGAGACGATGGGGATGGTGGCGCCGCTGCCGTCGCCCGGGGCGAGGGAGACATCGAGACGGCTGCTCACATCCGATTGACTCGGCACAAGGAAGACGTCGGAATACGTGAGGTCGTGGCTGGGTACCGCTCCATAGAACTGCATGGAAATAACGCTAGCGCCCCGCGCGGATGCCCGCAGCCAGGCCCGAGGGGATTAGGCTGGACGGGCAGACCGCGCCGGGCGTGCACGACCGCTCGGGACATTCAAAATCAACGTAGAGAGTGGGAACCGGCTGTGTCAAGCCAGTTGACCGGTAGTGGGTCCGACGAGACGACGTCGGGTGAATTCGGAGCGAACGAGTGGCTCGTCGACGAACTGTACGATCGGTACCTCGTCGACAAGAAGCTGGTGGACGAGTCCTGGTGGCCCGTCCTCGAGAGCTACCACCGGACCGCGAACGGCCGCAGCGACGGTTCAGAGGCTCCCGCGAGCAGCGCACCCGCAGGCGACGCGCCCGCCGTGATCGCTCCCGACGTGACCACACCCGCGGCAAGCGCCCCCGCAACCCCGGCCGCCTCAGCGGCGGAGCCGGCCCCGATCACGGCACCCATCCCCGTCGTCGGCGGGCAGCGCACCGCGCGCACGACGTCCAGCGCGCCCAAGCGGGTCCCCGTGCCGGCCGACATTCCGATCACGAACTCGCAGCCGACCGCCGCCGAGGCCACCGAGGTCGACGTCGTCACCCCGCTCCGCGGCATGTCCAAGAGCCTCGCGGCGAACATGGCGGCCAGCCTGACCGTGCCCACGGCCACCAGCGTGCGCACCATCCCGGCGAAGCTCCTCATCGACAACCGCATCGTGATGAACAACCACATGAAGCGCTCGCGCGGCGGCAAGGTGTCGTTCACGCACCTGATCGGTTGGGCGCTGATCCAGGCGCTGAAGATGTTCCCCAGCCAGAACGTCTACTACAACGAGATCGACGGCAAGCCCTCGGTCATCGCCCCCGCGCACGTCGGCCTCGGCATCGCGATCGACCTGCCCAAGCCCGATGGCACCCGCTCCCTGATGGTCCCGGCCATCAAGCGCGCGGACACGATGACCTTCGGTGAGTACCTCTCCTCCTACGAAGACCTCGTCACCCGGGCTCGCAAGGGCAAGCTGACGGCGGATGACTTCTCCGGCGCCACGGTCTCCCTCACCAACCCCGGCGGCATCGGCACGGTGCACTCCGTGCCGCGCCTGATGAAGGGCCAGGGCTGCATCATCGGCGCCGGCGCCCTCGACTACCCGGCCGAGTTCCAGGGTTCCAGCGGCAAGACCCTGACCGGCCTCGCCATCTCTAAGACCATCACGCTGACCAGCACCTACGACCACCGGGTCATCCAGGGTGCCGGCTCGGGCGAATTCCTCAAGATCGTGCACGAGCTCCTGATCGGGCAGCACAACTTCTACGAGGACATCTTCTCGGCCCTGCGCATCCCGTACGACCCGATCCACTGGGCGCCCGACATCAGCGTCGACCTGGCGAGCGCCGTCGACAAGACCGCCCGCGTGCAGGAGCTCATCAACGCGTTCCGCGTGCGCGGCCACCTGATGGCCGACATCGACCCGCTCGAATACACGCAGCGCTCCCACCCCGACCTGGAAATCTCGAACCACGGGCTGACCTTCTGGGATCTGGACCGCGAGTTCGTCACCGGCGGGTTCGGCAGCAAACGCCTGATGCTCCTGCGCGACATCCTCGGCGTGCTGCGCGACTCCTACTGCCGCACGACCGGCATCGAGTACATGCACATCCAGGACCCTGCCCAGCGCAAGTGGATGCAGGAAAAGATGGAGAAGAGCTACGTCAAGCCCACGCATGACGAGCAGATGCGCATCCTCGGCAAGCTCAACGAGGCGGAGGCCTTCGAGACCTTCCTGCAGACCAAGTACGTCGGCCAGAAGCGGTTCAGCCTCGAGGGCGGCGAGTCCACCATCGCGCTGCTCGACTCGATCCTGCAGGGTGCCGCGGATGCCGGCCTCGACGAGGTCTGCATCGGCATGGCCCACCGCGGGCGCCTGAACGTGCTCACCAACATCGCAGGCAAAACCTACGGTCAGATCTTCCGCGAGTTCGAGGGCACGCAGGATCCCCGCACCGTGCAGGGCTCCGGCGACGTCAAGTACCACCTGGGCACCGAGGGCACCTTCCGTGCCACCAACGGCACGGAGATGCCGGTCTACCTGGCCGCGAACCCGTCCCACCTCGAGGCCGTCGATGGCGTCCTCGAGGGCATCGTGCGCGCCAAGCAGGACCGCAAGCCGATCGGCACCTTCTCCACCCTCCCCGTCCTCGTGCACGGCGACGCGGCCATGGCCGGCCAGGGCATCGTCCTGGAGACGCTCCAGATGTCCCAACTGCGCGGGTTCCGCACCGGCGGCACCATCCATCTGGTCGTCAACAACCAGGTCGGCTTCACCACACTGCCCGGTGACGGACGCACCTCGGTGTACTCGACGGATGTCGCCAAGACCATCCAGGCGCCCATCTTCCACGTCAACGGGGACGACCCCGAGGCCGTGGTGCGGGTCGCGGAGCTCGCCTTCGCCTACCGTCAGGAATTCAAGCGGGACGTCGTCATCGACCTCGTCTGCTACCGCCGCCGCGGGCACAACGAGGGCGACGACCCCTCGATGACCCAGCCGTTGATGTACAACCTGATCGAGGCCAAGCGCTCCGTCCGGAAGCTTTTCACCGAGGCTCTCGTCGGTCGCGGCGACATCACGCAGGAGGAATACGAGGCCTCGCACGCGGATTTCCAGGACCGCCTCGAGCGCGCGTTCATGGAGACGCACGCGGCGCAGTCCTCGTCGATCCCGATCGTCAGCACGGCCGGTGCCGCGCCGCAGGGAATCGGTGCCGAGAAGCACGGTACCGACAAGCACGACGACGCGGTCGGGGAACCGTCCACCACCGGGGTGCCCGAAGCGGTCGTACACCTGATCGGCGACGCCTTCCTGAACAAGCCCGCCGGCTTCACCGTGCACAATAAGCTGCAGCAGCTGATGCAGAAGCGCAACGACATGAGTCGCAACGGCAAAATCGACTGGAGCTTCGGCGAACTCCTCGCCCTCGGCTCCCTGCTGCTCGAGCGCACCCCGGTGCGCTTCGCCGGCCAGGATGCCCGCCGCGGCACGTTCGTGCAGCGTCACGCGGTGCTGCACGACCGCATCAACGGCCAGGAATGGCTGCCCTTGGCGAACCTCAGCGAAGACCAGGCCCGGTTCTGGATCTACGACTCGCTGCTCAGCGAATACGCGGCCATGGGCTTCGAGTACGGCTACTCGGTGGAACGCGCCGACGCCCTGGTGCTCTGGGAGGCGCAGTTCGGCGACTTCGCCAACGGTGCCCAGACGGTCATCGACGAGTTCGTCTCCTCCGCCGAGCAGAAGTGGGGCCAGCGGTCATCCGTTGTGCTGCTGCTGCCGCACGGCTACGAGGGCCAGGGGCCGGACCACTCGTCCGCCCGGATCGAGCGCTACCTGCAGCTGTGCGCGGAAGACAACATGACCGTCGCTCGCCCGTCGACGCCCGCGTCGTACTTCCACCTGCTGCGCCGTCAGGCCTACATGCGCCCGCGGCGCCCGCTGATCGTCTTCACTCCGAAGTCGATGCTGCGCCTGCGCGGCGCGACCAGCGAGGTGGCCGACTTCACCACCGGCCGGTTCGAACCGGTCATCGACGACGCCCGGATCACCGACAAGCCGCGCGTCAAGCGGGTGCTGTTCCTGGCTGGCAAGCTCTACTACGACCTGCTCGCCGAACTCGACAAGAACCCGAACCCGGAGATCGCGCTGGTTCGCCTGGAGCAGTTCTACCCGCTGCCCGCCGTCGAACTCAAGCAGGTCGCCGACCAGTACCCCGACGCTGAACTCGCCTGGGTGCAGGACGAGCCGGAGAACCAGGGTGCCTGGCCGTTCTTCTACCTCGAGACGAACAAGCTGGGCCCGCGCCCGGTGACCCTGTTCTCCCGGGCGGCGTCGGCGTCGCCGGCGGCGGGCTCGGCGAAGCGTCACGCGGTCGAGCAGGCCGAACTACTACGCCAGGCGCTTACCCTGTAACCTGCGCCGACCGGCAGAACCGTTCGACAGAATGGGCCGCACCGGACGCTACGGCCCAGTCCTCGACGGGTGAGTCCTGATCGACGGGCTGTGTCACCCCCGCAAGATCAGAGGCGACGACCGCGTAGCGCTGGTCATGACCCGGCGTCGAATCAATTCGACGGAGATTTTCTTCCAAAACAGCATTTCCGGATGTTTTGGGTCGGTTTTGGGCGGAATCTCCGTCGAATTCGTTCGGGACAGCGCTACTGCACGGCTTCGGACTCGAAAGACACGGCGGTCCACACTTCATCCAGCGTCACGGTTCCCTGATCGCCCGGCGTCGGCACCGGAAACAACCGTCTCGGAACCGCGAACCCCTATCGCCCCTCGGCTATCAGGACTCACTCATCTAGGCTGGCCGCACCGCCCGCCGACGCATCGGCCACCGACAAGGAGATCCGCCATGCCCGCACCGCACGCGAACCGAACCGGCCAGCCCTGCTGGGCCGACCTGATGACCTCCGACCTGCCGCGCGCCCGGGAGTTCTACACCCGGCTGTTCGGCTGGACGGCCAGCGATTCCGGTTCGGAGTACGGCAACTACGTCACCTTCCGGAAGGGCGACGCGGACGTCGCCGGCATGAGCTCACAGGAGCCGGGTTCCCAACTGCCCGACGCGTGGACCACCTACCTGTCGGTGACGGATGCCGACGCCGCCGTCGCCGTCGCCCGCGCAGCCGGCGCAGACGTGCTGGCCGAGCCGATGACGGTGGGAACCATGGGCCGCATGGCCATCCTCATGGACCCGACGGGTGCGCCCTTCGGGGTGTGGCAGGCCGACGAGTTCACCGGCTTCGACGTCTTCGGCGAGGCGGGCTCACCAGTCTGGCACGAGCTGAACACCCGGTCCTATTCCGCCGCCCTCGATTTCTACACCGAGGTGTTCGGCTGGAAACCGGTCGTCCTGAGCGACACGGAGGACTTCCGCTACAGCACGATCGGGGTGGAGGGTGAGATGGTGACGGGCGTCTTCGACGCCGCGGAACACCTGCCCGACAGCGTGCCCTCGCACTGGCAGCTCTATCTCGGGGTGCCTGACGTGCACGCGGCCGTCACGACCGTGACAGAGCTCGGCGGCACGGTCGTCCGTGAGCCGTGGACGGCGGAGTTCGGCACCTTCGCGCTGGTCACCGACCCGACCGGGGCCCTGTTCGTGCTCGGCTCGGTCGACGAGCCGCTCCCCGAGGAGAAGAACATCGACGACGCCGGTGAGGAGGACGCCGACCTGCCGATCGGCTAGTGGGCGGACTGGATGGTGCGCAGCTTCAGCAACACCTGGTCGCGCAGGTCTTCGGGGGCCATTTCACGGCATGCGCGCTGCACGGCCTCGGTCAGGGTGCGCCCGACCAGGTGCTCGTCGCTGCAGTCGCTGCAGTGGGCGAGGTGCTCCTGAATGTCAGACGCGTCTTCGCCGCACAGTTCGTTGTGCAGGTATTCCTCGAGTTCGGCCTTGGCCTTCTCGCAGCCACAATCGGTCATGCTGGTGTGCTCCCGGTTCGAGTCTGGCCCGCCGCTGTTCCCAGGCCGCGCTCAAGGGCGTAACCGGCCAACAGGTCGCGCAGGAGGCGCCGGCCACGATGCAGGCGACTCATCACGGTGCCAATGGGTGTTTTCATGATTTCGGCGATCTCCTGGTAGGAGAACCCCTCCACGTCGGCGAAGTAGACAGCCAGCCGGAAGTCCTCCGGGATGGACTGCAACGCGTCCTTGACGGCGCTGTCCGGCAGGTGGTCGATGGCCTCGGCCTCCGCCGAACGATTCGCCATCGCCGTGCGGGACTCCGCGCCGCCGAGCTGCCAGTCCTCGAGATCGTCGATGGTGCCCTGGAACGGCTCACGCTGCTTCTTGCGGTACGTGTTGATGAAGGTGTTGGTCAGGATGCGGTACAGCCAGGCCTTGAGATTGGTGCCCTGCTCGAACTGTTTGAACGCAGCGAACGCTTTCACGAACGTTTCCTGAACCAGATCCTGGGCGTCGGAGGGGTTGCGCGTCATGCGCATGGCCGCGGCGTACAGCTGGTCGACAAAGGGCAGTGCCTGCTCTTCGAACAGGTCTCGCATTTCGATCGCATCGGTTGTCATCACGGACAATCCTAAGCCGTCGCGTGAAACGACCGCGGGTCGCTCCAGCACCATGGACAGCGTCACCCGGGCCTCCCTCTCTCTTTCATCACCGACTATTCTGATAACCGATGTTGATCTCGAGATATTCCAAGCCTGAGTTCGATCCCTACGGCGACACGTCGCCCGAGGTGACGGATGCCCACTGGCCCGCTCCGACGGCCGCCGGCCCGCTCTCAGCGTCCGTGTCCCTGCCGGGGTCGAAGTCGCTGACCAACCGGGAGCTGGTGCTCAGCGCCCTCGCCGCGCATCCGTCGCTGTTGCGTGCCCCGCTGCACTCGCGGGACAGCGACTTGATGGTCGCGGCGCTGCGTCAACTGGGCACCGTCATCGAGGAGGTCCCCGGCGCCGGGGAGTTCGGTTCCGACCTGAGGATCACCCCCGGGGAGCTGCTCGGGTCGACGACCGTCGACTGCGGTCTCGCCGGCACCGTGATGCGTTTCCTGCCGCCGGTCGCGACGCTCGGCCTCGGGCCGACCACCTTCGACGGGGACGCCGGCGCACGCCGCCGCCCGATGGGCACCACCATCTCGTCCCTGCGGGCCCTCGGCGCCGACATCAACGACGACGGTCGCGGCGCCCTGCCCTTCACCGTGCACGGCACCGGCACGCTAGTCGGCGGGGAGATCACCATCGACGCGTCCACGTCGAGCCAGTTCGTCTCCGGCCTGCTGCTCGCCGCGCCGCGCTTCGGGCAGGGCCTGCACCTGCGCCATTCCGGCGAGCGCCTGCCCAGCCTGCCGCACATCGAGATGACCATCGCCACGCTGGCCCGGCGCGGCGTCACGGTGCACAGCCCGGCCGTCGGCGAGTGGATCGTGGCTCCCGGCCCGATCCAGGGCGCCGAGGTCGACATCGAACCCGATCTCTCGAACGCGGCGCCGTTCCTCGCCGCGGCCCTCGTGGCCGGGGGCAGCGTCACCATCTCCGGCTGGCCCGAGACCACCACCCAGGTCGGCGCCGACCTGGCCGACCTGCTGCCGCGCTTCGGCGCCGAGGTGTCTCGGGAGGGCGACCGGCTGACGGTCTCTGGGACCGGCCGCATCCGGGGCGTGGAGCTCGACCTGTCGACCGGCGGAGAGCTCGCGCCCACGCTCGTGGCCCTGGCCGCCCTGGCCGAGTCCCCGAGCACGATCACCGGGATCGGGCACATCCGGCACCACGAAACCGACCGGCTGGCGGCCCTCGCCGCGGAGATCAACGGGCTTGGCGGCGCCGTCACCGAGCTGCCCGACGGGTTGCAGATCGACCCGCGCCCGCTGCACGGCGGGCCGTGGAACACCTACGACGACCACCGGATGGCAACCGCGGGCGCGCTGATCGGGCTTCGCGTTCCCGGACTGCTGATCGAAAACATCGGCACGACCTCGAAAACCCTCCCCCAGTTCACCGACCTCTGGTCGGCGCTCGTTTCCGGAGTCCCGTCGTGACGTGGTGGGCGAGTGCCGACGACGATGAGCCCGAGTTCGACGAGTCGAGCGTGCGTGTGCGCCCCAACCGCAAGGGCAGCAAGCCGCGCACCAAGACCCGCCCCGACCACGAGAACGCGCTGACCGGGCGCATCCTCTCGGTCGACCGAGGCCGGTACACCGTCATGCTCGACGAGAACCTGCCTGCCGAGCGCCGGGTGACCGCCGCCCGGGCGAGCGAACTGCGAAAGCAGGCCGTCGTCACCGGCGACCGCGTCGACATCGTCGGCGACACGACCGGAGCACCGGGCAGCCTGTCCCGAATCGTGCGGATCGTGCCGCGCACGACGCTGCTGCGCCGCAGCGCAGACGACACCGACGCCGTGGAGCGAGTGATCGTCGCCAACGCCGACCAGATGCTGATCGTGGTGGCCGTTGCCAACCCGGAGCCGCGCATCCGTCTCGTCGATCGCTACCTCGTCGCCGCCTACGACGCGGGCGTGAATCCCATTCTCTGCATCACCAAGACCGACCTGGCCGACCCCACCGCCTTCCTCCGCAACTTCGCCGGCCTCGACCTGCCCGTCTTCGAGAGCCGCGACGACGCCATGCCGCTGGCGGAGATCTCCGCCGCCCTGGTCGGCCACGACACGGTCTTCGTCGGTCACTCCGGCGTCGGCAAGTCCACCCTCGTCAACGCCCTGGTGCCGAGCGCCCACCGCGCCGTCGGAGTCGTCAACACGGTGACCGGCCGCGGCCGGCACACGTCTTCGTCGACCATCTCGCTGCGACTGCAAACGGATGCCGGCCGGGGCTGGGTCATCGACACCCCCGGCGTGCGCTCCTTCGGTCTCGGCCACATCAACACCGACAACATCCTCAAGGCCTTCACCGACCTGGCCCTGATCTCCCAAAAGTGCCCGCGCGGCTGCACCCACCTGCCGAACTCGCCCGACTGCGCGATCAATGAAGCCGTTAGCGCCGGCAAGCTCGGCGAGACCGGCAAGGTGCGCCTGGACTCGCTGCAGCGCTTGCTCGCCACCTTCGCCGCCGCCCCCACCCACTAGCCCCCTGTCACCCACCACCCCCGAGCCAGCAGCCCCTGCACTGAACGAATTCGACGGAGATTTTGCTCTAGAGAGCGTTGCAGGGCCAAAAAACGGGTGCTTGACCCCAAATCTCCGTCGAATTCGTCAGGGATGGGCGAAAAATGGGTACAGGCGGGACCAGTAGCGTGGGGGGATGACCGATTCCACGCGGCTCGCGACCGGCGACCAAGCCCCTCTGTTCACCCTGTCCGACCAGGACGGGAACGCCGTGTCGCTGGCCGATTTCGCCGGCTCGAAGGTCGTCGTGTACTTCTACCCGGCGGCGATGACGCCCGGCTGCACGAAGCAGGCCTGCGACTTCCGCGACAACCTCAGCTCACTGGCATCGGCCGGCTACCAGGTGCTCGGCGTGTCGAAGGATGCCCCGGTCAAGCTGAAGAAGTTCCAGGAGACCGAGCAGCTCACGTTCGCGCTCCTCAGCGACACCGACCTCGCGGTGCACACGGGCTACGGCGCCTGGGGCGAGAAGAACCTCTACGGCAAGACCGTCACGGGCGTGCTGCGTTCCACCGTCGTGATCGACGAGACCGGCATGGTCGAGCTAGCCCTCTACAACGTGAAGGCCACCGGCCATGTCGCGAGCCTGCGCAAGAAGCTCGGCCTGCCGGCCTGACCAAACGGATGCCGCCACGCGGCCGACACAGTCCCTGCACGGTCCCTGCGCTGCCCTCACCGGCCGCAGGTGGCCCATACCGGCCCCCGGAGCGCTCGAACGCGCGTCGGGTCCACCCCGCCGCTGCCGCCGCCGGTGCGGCCCTGCTGCGCCGCTGCTGCGCCACTACTGCGGCAAGTCGTCCTCGGAGCGCGCTGACGTCGTTTCTGCGATTACGCGCCGCTGGAACAGCAGCACGAGGACCATGACCGACGGCAGAAGAAGCGCCCAGCCGAGGTCGGGCCGTGCGTAGAGCCCCTGGAAGGAGCCGATGGCGACGGCGATCTGCACCAGCTGCCAGGTGACGGCCGCGCCCCGGATCCAGGACCGGCGCCGCAGGGAGTTGACCGCGATGGCGGTCACCCAGGACGCGGCGATCAGCACGAGCACCAGGATGGCGAGGGCCGTGGCCAAGGAGGTCGGCGTCGCGATCAGCAACTCGAGAATAAGCCACGCGACCGCGACCCAGAGGAGGGCGGCCTCCGCGCAGAGGATCGCGGCGAGGAGCAGCACGGCCCGTGGCCGACGCACCCGGCCGGCCTGGTTCTCGTCGTCGCCGCTGTGGTCTGACCGTGCATTCACAGAGATATCCCATTCAAAACTATTGATTTGACTCCACCATTATGCGATCATTTTTGAGGCCCGGTTGACGCTCACAGGGACGTGAGTCGATCTGAACGAGTAGATCCATTACCCTTCCTGCAATCGGCAGCCTCTCATCTTCGGCCAATCGGCCAGGCATCCCTGCAATAAAGGAGCACCCCTATGGACTGGCGCGACAAAGCTGCCTGCCTCACCGCCGACCCGGAACTCTTCTTTCCGGTCGGTAATACTGGCCCCGCTGTGGACCAGATCGAGAAGGCCAAGTCGGTCTGCGCCCGTTGCAACGTCACCGAGGTGTGTCTGCAGTACGCCCTCGAAACCGGTCAAGACTCCGGCGTCTGGGGTGGACTGAGCGAAGACGAGCGTCGCGCGCTCAAGCGACGCGCGGCCCGGGCCCGGCGCGCGTCCTAGCACCCCCCCGCACCACAGGATTACAGAGAAAGGCCCGGCTGAACAGCCGGGCCTTTCTTCGTTGCGCGCGACGCGCTCGGCACCCGAGGCGACACACTGAGGGGACACCCCGAGGCGACACCCGCGGCGCCACCCCGCGCCCGGCGCTACGCTTCGCGCATGTACCGCAGCGGGATCTCGATGGTCACTTCGGTGCCGCTGCCCATCATGGTGTGCCAGTCGATACTGCCGCTGAGCTCTCCCTGGATCAGGGTGCGCACGATCTGGGTTCCGAGTCCCGACCCGACCTTGCCCTCCGGCAGGCCCGTGCCGTTGTCCCGGACCCGCACGGTGAGAGTCTCCTCGTTACGCTCGGCCTCGATCGACACCTCCCCCTCGCGTCCGGCCAGCCCGTGCTCGACGGCGTTCGTCACGAGCTCTGTCAGCGCGAGGGCGAGCGGCGTCGCGTAGGCGCTGGGCAGGATACCGAAACTGCCGGACGACTTCGGATGCGCCGTCGTGTTGTGCGCGGACGCCACCTCCATGATCAGCAGCAACACCCGGTCGAACACCACGTCGAAGTCGACCTTCTGGCTGAGGCCCTCGGACAGTGTGTCGTGCACGACGGCGATGGCGGCCACGCGGCGCATCGCTTGGTTGAGCGCTTCCCTGGCCGTGTCGGAATGCGTGCGGCGCGCCTGGATCCGCAGGAGCGAGGCCACCGTCTGCAGGTTGTTCTTGACCCGGTGGTGAATCTCCCGGATGGTGGCATCCTTCGTGATCAGCTCACGTTCCTGGTGCCGCAGCTCGGTGACGTCCCGGCAGAGAACCATGGCTCCGATCCGTTCGCCCCGGTTGCGGATCGGGATGGCACGCAGCGAGACCGTCACGCCGCGGGCCTCCACGTCGGTGCGCCATGGCGCCCGGCCGGTGACCACGAGCGGCAGGGTCTCGTCGACAACCGCCGTTCCAGTGAGCAGGCTAGTGGTCACCTCGGCGAGGGACTCGCCCTCCAGCTCGTCGGCGAACCCCATCCGGTTGAAGGCGGAGAGGGCATTCGGGCTCGCGAACGTGGTCACGCCGTCGACGTCGAGACGGATGAGTCCGTCCGAGGCGCGCGGGGCGCCGCGCCTCGGGCCGGTGGGGGCGCCCAGATCGGGAAAATCGCCGGACGCGATCATGGCGAAGAGGTCATTGGCGCAGTCGTTGAAGGTCAGCTCCTGCCGGCTCGGCGTGCGCGCCTCACTCAGGTTGGTGTGCCGGGTGAGCACCGCCACCGGCGTGTCCGAGATCTGGGAACCCGTGGAACTGAGCCGCCGCCGCACCGGGATCGCGCGCACCCGGGTCGGGGTCTCCTCGTACCAGTCGGGGGCCGTGGTGTCGACGATCTTCGCCGTTTCGAAAGCCTCGGTGACCTGCTGTCGCCACTCGACCTTGATGCTCTGCCCGACGAAGTCACGATAGAAGAGGGTGGCGGCGCTCGACGGCCTGGCGTGGGCGACGGCCACGAAGCTCCCGGTGCTGCTGGGCACCCACACGACGATGTCCGCGAAGGCGAGATCGGCCAGGAGCTGGCCATCCGCGACAAGCATATGGAGCCAGTCCACATCCTCCGGCCTGCTGCGGCCCTGGGCAAGTACGAGATTACTGAGCGTCGACACAGCAATAGCCTAGGTCCCCCGGACACGTGCCACCGCCGTCGTGGTGCCGTCTCGTAGTTTGGGCCATGCTGAACAGATGAGCACAGCAAATGGAAAGCCCGATCGGACCCTGGTTGTCCTACTGTCCGTGATCGGAGCGCTGGTGGTCATCGCCCTCATCGTCGTCTTCACCGGCGGCGAACCCGAACAGCTTGACGCCGACACCCCGGAAGGCCTCGTCCAGGACTATTCCGCGGCCGTCATCGACGGCGACGAGCAGGCCGCTGGCGCGTACCTCACCGAGGACGCGTTCGATGGCTGCGAGGACTTCGACCGGGGCCCCACCGACAACATGCGGGTCACTCTCGTGTCGACCACCGAGCGGGCCGAGTCCGCCGACGTGAAGGTGTCCATCGTCACCTCCTACGGCAGCGGCCCCTTCGGAGCCGACGAGTACGAGACCCAGGGCGTCTTCGACCTGGTGGCCGTCGACGGCACGTGGTTGATCGATGACGCCCCCTACGAACTCAACATCTGCCCGAATCCGAAAGCCGGTTCCTGATGGTCAGCGTGGTGCTGTTGGTTGCCGTCCTGGTGATCGGCGGCGGTATCGCCGGCATCGTGATCGCGGTGCGCAAATCGACGCCGTCCGGGGAGAGCGCGGCCCAGCCCACGGTACGCCGGGTGATCGTATACATTCTGCTCTTCGCCCTGGTCGTGATTGCCGCCATCGGAGTGAGCGGACTGCTCGGGCGCCTCCTCGACGCCGGCAACGCACTTGCCTCCAGCGACATCACCGGGCTCGCCCGCTCGCTCGCGTTCACCCTAATCGCCGGCCCGTTCGCAGCCGTACTCTGGTGGGTGCTGTGGCGCCGAATGGACGGCGCGGAACGATCATCCGTCGCCTGGGGGCTCTACCTGGCCGGCCTGAATACGGTCTCCCTTGTCACGTTCAGCACCGCCCTGCTGACCACGGCGGCCGTGCTCGTGCGCGGGGACTGGCAACCGCGCCTCTTCGCCACCGGAGTGGTCTGGACCGGCGTGTGGGTCTGGCACCTGTGGATGTCCCGGCACGAGGAGAAGAGCCCCACCCAGCTGGTCACCGTGGCCCCGATCCTCGGTTCCGTCTTCGGTCTCGTGATCGCGGTGGGCGGCGCCGTCACGGCCCTCAGCTCTCTTCTCGACGCCGCCATCGACGCCGCCGTCGACGCCGCACCGAGCCTCACCCCGGGCGAACCCTGGTGGGAGTTGACCCTCCAGGCGCTCATCTGGTTCGCCGGCGGGCTGGTCATCTGGTGGTGGCACTGGATCCGCAGCCAGGCCCGCGACCTGCGCGGCGGCCTCGCCGATCTAATGGTCGTGGCCGTCGGCGTGGCCGGGGCGGCCATCCTGACGCTGAGCGGGGTCGGAACCGTGCTGTTCCTGCTGCTCAGACTGGCCTTCGACCGCACCGACCCGGTCACCGACATCCTCGACCTTCTGGGTTTCGGCGTCTCGGTCGCCTTCATCGGCGCACTCGTCTGGAGCTACCACCGGGGCCTGACCCTGGCCCGGTCGGACACGACGAGGGTGGCGACGAAGCTTGTGACCTCCGGCGTGGGTCTCGTGGCCGCGGCCTCCGGGCTGGGCGTGGTCGTGAACGCGATCCTCGCCGCCACGACCACCCCGCTCGCCGGTTCAGGAACCCGAACCCTCCTGCTGGGCGGCATCAGCGCCCTCGTCGTCGGCGGCCCGGTGTGGTGGCTGGCCTGGCAGCCTACGACGCCGCTCTCCCCCGCGGAGGTCCGCTCCACGGGACGAAGGGTGTACCTGATCCTGGTGTTCGGCGTGAGCGCGGTCGTTGCCATCGTGACGCTTCTGGTGATCGGCTACCGGCTCTTCGAGTTCGCCCTCGGCGACTTCACCGGGGACAGCGTGATCGACCGGGTGCGGGCCTCGCTAGGGCTGCTGGTAGCCACCGGCCTCGCCGCTGGGTATCATTTCGCTGTCTGGCGACGAGACCGCTCGGTGAGTGCAGAGGCCCCGCAGCCGGCGCGCACCATCGGCCGCGTGCTCCTGGTAACGGACGCCGACCCGGAACCCCTCAGCCTCGCAATCGGCGCAGCGACCGGAGGCGCGGCCGTCTTCGTGCTGAAGCGCGCCGACGGCGCCGGTAGCTCGGCAACGGCCGAGCATCTCGCCCAGGCCCTCACCGGCGTAACCGGAAAGCGGGTGCTGGTCGTCACGGGCCCCGGCGACCGGGTAGAGGTGATCCCGCTTCAGGAATGAGCGCCGGTGCGGCCTTCCGCACCGGGGTTGGCACAAGGGTCGACGCGCAAGTCGACGCGGGGTTCGACGCGGGGTTCGACGCGGGATTCGACGCCGACGGTGTGCTCAGGTGGCCACCGCTGGCCGGCGCCATCTCGATTCCCGGCGCCGTCGCCCCGTGGCGGGCGCGGGCACCGGCAGCAGCTCAGTGCGCACGAAGCGACGGATGCTGGTGCGCGCCGGGGACTTCGGCGCGGCATCCCGCAGCGTGCGCCCGGCGACGATGGCCGCATCCGTGGACACCTGGTCCTGCGGCACCAGGATCGGCGACTCGATGCCGCCGAACCGGCGGAGCGCCGACACGACCTGCCCGTTCGCATCCAGCCCGACCGCGCCCCGGCGCACCCGGTTCATGACCACGCTGACCTGATCAGTCGTGACCACCTCGGCCAGGTCCACCCAGGCGCGCAGGAACCGGGCCATCCCGACCGGGTCGGCGAGGCCGCAGGCGACGACGTGGTCAGCCAGTCCGAGGCCCGTCAGGGTGGCCGCGTTGCGGCGCGGGGCGAACAGGTCACTGGAGATCTCCTCGTCGCTCTCAAGGCTGAACCCGGTGTCGAGCACGACGTAGTCGACCCAGATACGGAGCGCGTTGATGGTGCGCGTCACCCGCTCGGTGGAGAGCTCAGGCCAGCGGGATGGCCGCCCGATGCCGGTGAGCACCCAGAAGGCTCCCTGCGGTGAGTTGTAGCGCTGCGCGATGCGCTCAAATTCGGACCGGGTGAAGCTGTCCGAGCCGGCCAGGCGGCACGCAGCGGCGAAGCCCGGCGCCTCGTCGAGCATCCCCAGGCTCGGCGCCACCGAACCGCTGTAGGTGTCGATGTCCGCCAGGGCGACGGTATGCCCGGCAGCGGCGATCTCCGCCGCGATGTTGATCGCCAGAGTGGTGCGCCCCGGGGCGCCGACCGGCCCCCAGACGGCGATGACCGTGCCCTGCCGTTTTGTGCCGGGCAAGCCCGCCGGATCGCCGACCCGCAGCGGAATGGCGACCCCGGCGCCGATCAGCGCCTCAGTCTCGGCCCAATCGGCGGCGGCGTCGACCACGTCGAAGAGGCCGAGCCCGGCCGCATTGCGCCGGTCCTGGTCGTTGGCGGCGAGTGCGATCACCCGGGCGCCGTGGGCGTCGCAGGCGGTGATCAGCTCGGCCGTGAGCGTGCTGCGGCCGGCTCCAACGATCACCAACTCGGGCGCGCGCCTCCGCAGGGCGAGGATCACTTCGCCCGCAGTCGTCGAACGCGCCACGATCACATGGCCCTGCTCGATGATGTCGATCAGCAGACGGTCTTCGGTGTTCCGGTCGAGTGCCAGTGCGATGGTAGCCACGTTTACTTCTCCAGCGGTGCGTTGACGGGCACGACCGCGATGGCGTCGCGGTTCGCGATGGACTCCAGCACCGCCGCGACGGCTCCCTTCGGCACCAGGATCTCAAGTGTTCGGATGCCGCCGCCCGCCACGAGCCCCGTGGGCTCGACCAGACGCACGACCGCGGCCTGGTCGACGAGCACCGTCGGCGGCCCGAACGTGTTCGGGACCGTTTTGCGGGCGGACCAGACGTCGACCACGGAGCCGGGACCGATGGTCGAGGCCAGGGCGCTGGTCAGCTCAACGACCACGCTCGTGACCTCGGTGCCGGCGGTGCGCCCGACCGCGGACGCAGGCACGAGTTCCCCGGCGGCGATCGTGCGGGTGACGACCAGCCCGTCATCCGGCAGCCCGTCGGGGGTCACGTACAGGTCTCCCGTTACACCAAGCCGCACCTGCGTGGCCACGAGGTCGGATGCCTCCACTCGGTCCCCGACGGCGAGCGCCGAGCGCGCGGTGAACACCGCCGTGGACCGGTCGGCGGCGGAGACGATCAGATAGACGCCTCCGACGGCGGCGACCACGAGCGCCAGCCCGATCGCGAATCGCGGATCGAACCAGAATTTCGGTCGTGCGTTCCTGGCGGTCTTGCTCACGGGCGCCTGCCTCCCCAATACTGACTCAATTGGTGCTGACTCGATGGAGCCGAATCGATGGTGCCGACTCAATAGTTTCGACTCGAAACTCCGTTTGACCCGGGAATCCGCCTCGACGTCCATCGTGGTCGTCTTCGCCCCCACGCGGGAAAGTTATCCACAGCCTCACTCCGCCCCGATTAGGGCCCGCCCGCCGACGGATAATCGATCCATGAACGATTCCGGGGCTGCTTCCAGTGTGGGCCGATTCCTCACCCTGGCCGACACCGCGGAGATCCTCTCGTTGACGGTGGCCGAGGTGCTGGAGCTGGTGCGCAGCGGTGAGCTGCCGGCCATCCGGCTCGGCACCCAGAGCACCCCGGCGGGCGGCGCAGGCACGATCGGGGCCGGCAGCGCGGGCGTGTGGCGGGTCGAACGGGTCGTGCTCGAGTCTTTCATCGAGGCCAAGTACGAAGAGGCCCGGCGCATGTCGCTGTGGCAGCAGTCCGACTTCGGGAACATCCCCGAGCTTTCCGGCGGCACGATCATCCGTCCCGACGACTGACCCGGCTAGATTGATGAATCCTCGTCGTGTGGTTGTGCCGCTCCCGGAGGGTCAGGGCTGACCGCACGGGGGGGGGGGGCACGCTGTCCATCACGGCGGACCGCTGTCCCCGGCGTTGAACCAATTCGACGGAGATTCAAACAACCGTTGTCAAGCCCAAACGGGCTGTTCAGACTCAAATCTCCGTCGAATTCGTTCGGACGAGTCGCTGCGGGCTGTGAACGCGAAAGACACGGCGGCTCAGCGCGGACGGTTGGCGCGGACGGTTGGCGCAGAGCGTTGGGGCAGAGGATTAGGCCAGAGGGTTAGGCCAGAGGGTTAGGGCAGCCGTACGAGCTGGATCTCGCCCACCGGCACGATGCGGTACTGGTGCACCTCCGCTTCGCGGCGCAGGGTACCCGGCGCGTGCAGGGCCAGGTCGATGTGGTCCCGGCCCACCCGGTCGATGGTGCCGGGGAGCACACCGGCACGGGTGTGCACCTCCACGTTGGAGCGCCGTCGGCAGAGGTCTCGCAACACGAACGCCAGGCCGATGCGGTCCACGACCCGGGCTGCGGATTCGGGCTCGGTGCCGAGCGATCCGGGGATCTCCCCCCGGCGCAGGACGACCCCGGCCACGGCGGCCAGCGGGAGCACGCACTGGGAACCGGCGGAGACGGAGTCCAGCAGGTCACCCGCCAGCCAGTCCCGCCCGAATGTGGTCGGCCGAACGGCGATCGTCTCCCCCGTCGCGAGCACGATCCGCAGCACGCCCGCACCGGGGACCGACCCGGTCCAGGGCTCTGATCCTTTCCGGGGATCTGCGGCCACTTCGGGAGTGCGCGCGAGGCTGGTCAATCGGTTACGCAGAGACAGCCGACCCAGCCGCAACCGTTCTTCTTCGGCGCGCAGGTCGATCTCCTCGGCGTGCAACTCGTGTTCGAGCTGCCCCTCGAGGTCGTCGAAAAGGTTGTCCCAGCGCACAGTCCCGAAGTTAGCCCGCACGACCAACATCCTGCCCGGGTTATCCACAGGTCTTAAAAGCACTCGACACCACCGTCCCCGGCTGATTGAGTGTCGAGCACGGCCCGCACCCCCCGCGTGGGGGTGTCTGACCCCCGCCAACACCTGCTCCACCGAATGTCTGCTCCATCGCACGCCGGATCCACCCGAACCCCTTGAACCACCCGATTGCCACGGCAGGTGTGCCGCCGGCAGCGGACTCACGCACCTCGGAGGAGTCATGAGCGATCCAGCCAACACCCCGGCACGCCAACCCCGGTCAAGGGACAACAAGTTCGTCCAGGACGACTTCTTCGGCCACCAACCGAGCAGCAGGGACCAGCTGCCAGACCCGGAGCCACTGCTGATCAACCTCACCCGCTGCGTGATCGAGGTGCTTGCCGGCGCCCGAGAGCTCGACCAGCTCGCCCGGTGGGTCAGCGACGACGTTTACCGGCACCTGCTGAAACGGGTGGTGCTCTCGGCACGGGCGCGCGCCGTCAAGGGGCAGAGGGCCCAGCGGCCCGCGTTCACGATCGGGCGGGTCACGATTTCCGAGCCGCGAGACGGCGTGATCGAGGCCGTCGTGATGGTGCACAGTAAGGTTCGCGTTCGCGCCGTGGCCCTGCGCCTGGAAGGAATGGACCAACGCTGGCGGGCCAGCGCCATCAACGTGTTGTGACAGCCGGCTCCGCGGGAGAAATGAGCCCTCGCCCCGGGGGCGCGCTCCGAGGGGATTGTTCCCACTGCCGAGGTAGGCGCGCAGTGAACCGCGACGCGACTCGAACGTGTGTGACCGCTGCGGATCAGCGCGGGACCAGCGCGGAGGTCCGGCCCGGCGGGTCGATTCTCCCATGCTGGCCACAAGACCCGCCGGATGCGCGGCAGCGCTCGAGCGGTTCGGATCCCCGTCGAACTCCGCCGCGCAGCCCGAACGAATTCGACGGAGATTTCGCCGGAATCGACCCTAAAAACTCCGAAAAAGCAGTTTCATCCGAGAATCTCCGTCGAATTCGCTTGCCGGACGCGGAGCCCCGCCGTGATGAACGGCGTCCACGCGGTGCGGGCGGCTCTGGTCTCCGGGAGCGCCTCCACCGTTCGATGAAGGCGCACGGACCTGACCGGGCTACTTCTTGCCCTGAGCGCGCCGTTCGGAGCGATTGACCGGAGCGGGCTTCGAGTCGTCGCCGCGCTGGCCGAACGCACCGCGCTGGGGCGGTCCGGCCACCACGTCCGTCTCCGCCTCATCGGCGGGAGCCGCGGCGCTCACCCGGCGGGCACGGTCGGTAGCGGCCTGCTGGATCTGTCCGCGCTGGTTGCGTACCTCGACTCCGCCCGAATCGCTCGGGGCGGTGTAGCTGAGCTTCTCACCCGCGGCCGCGGCCGCGGCGAGCCCCTTGGCGGCGACGATGGGACCGGCGACGGCGCCGGGGGCCTGGCTGACCTCGACCTCGAGGTTGAACAGGAAACCGACGGTCTCCTCGCGGATCTGGCCCATCATCTGCTGGAACATGACGAAGCCCTCGCGCTGGTACTCCACCAGGGGGTCGCGCTGGGCCATGGCGCGCAGGCCGATGCCGTCCTTCAGATAGTCCATCTCGTAAAGGTGCTCGCGCCAGCGGCGGTCGATGACCGACAAGACGACGCGGCGCTCGAGTTCACGCATCGCCGGTGAACCCAGCGACTCTTCTCGGTGCAGGTAAGCGACCTTGGCATCCGAGAGAATCTCACGGCGCATGAAGTCGCGGTTGATCTTGCCGCGGTTGCCGGCCTCGGCGACGACCTCGTCAATGGTCAGTCCCACCGGGTACAGCGTCTTGAGCTCGGTCCACAGGGCATCGAAGTCCCAGTCGTCGCCGTTGCCTTCGCCTGTGTGCACCTCGAGGACCTCGTCGACGACGTCTTCCAGGAAGCGCTGCGTGCGCTCGTGGAGGTCGTCGCCCTCCAGGATGTGCCGGCGGTCGCCGTAGATCGCCTCGCGCTGACGGTTCAGAACGTCGTCATACTTGAGCACGTTCTTGCGGATCTCGGCGTTGCGGCCCTCGACCTGCGCCTGCGCGCTACGGATGGCTCGGCTGACGACCTTGGATTCGATCGCCATGTCGTCGGGAATCCCCTGGCGGCCCATCAGGCTCTCGGCGGCGCCGGCGTTGAAGAGGCGCATCAGGTCGTCGGTCAGCGACAGGTAGAAGCGGCTCTCGCCCGGGTCACCCTGGCGTCCGCTGCGACCGCGCAGCTGGTTGTCGATGCGGCGCGACTCGTGCCGTTCGGTGCCGAGCACATAGAGGCCGCCGGCGTCGACGACCTTCGCGGCCTCCACGGCGACCTCGGCCTTGACGGCGTCGAACACGTCGTCCCAGGCGGTCTCGTAGTCCTCGGGGGTTTCGACCGGGCTCAGGCCTTTCGCGTTCATCTGGGCGACGGCGAGGAACTCGGCGTTGCCGCCGAGCATGACGTCTGTGCCTCGACCGGCCATGTTGGTGGCGACGGTCACCGAGCCCAGGCGTCCGGCCTGCGCGACGATCGCGGCCTCCCGGGCGTGGTTCTTGGCGTTGAGCACCTCGTGCCGCACGCCCTTCTTGGCGAGCAGGCGCGACAGGTATTCGCTCTTCTCGACGCTCGTCGTGCCGACCAGGACCGGCTGCCCCTTTTCGTGCCGGGCGACGATATCCTCGACGACCTGGCCGAACTTTGCCTCTTCGTTCTTGTAGATCAGGTCGGACTGGTCGATGCGCTTCATCGGCTTGTTCGTGGGGATGGACACCACGCCGAGCTTGTACGTGCTCATGAACTCGGCCGCCTCGGTCTCCGCGGTACCGGTCATGCCGGACAGCTTCGAGTAGAGCCGGAAGTAGTTCTGCAGGGTGACCGTCGCCAGGGTCTGGTTCTCCGCCTTGACCGCGACGCCCTCCTTGGCCTCGATCGCCTGGTGGATACCCTCGTTGTAGCGACGGCCCATCAGGATGCGCCCGGTGTGCTCATCGACGATCAGCACCTCGCCGTTCATCACGACGTAGTCCTTGTCTTTCTTGAACAGAGCGTTGGCCTTGATCGCATTGTTCAGGAAGGAGATCAGCGGGGTGTTCGCGGACTCGTAGAGGTTGTCGATGCCGAGGTAGTCCTCGACCTTTTCGATGCCGGGTTCCAGCACGCCCACGGTGCGCTTCTTCTCGTCGACCTCGAAGTCGACGTCGGGGATGAGCTTGGTCGACAGGCTCGCGAACTCGGTGAACCAGCGGTTGGCCTCGCCGGAGGCAGGACCGGAGATGATCAGGGGCGTGCGCGCCTCGTCGATCAGGATCGAGTCGACCTCATCGACGATGGCGAAGTAGTGCCCGCGCTGCACCATGTCGGAGGACTGCCAGGCCATGTTGTCGCGCAGGTAGTCGAACCCGAACTCGTTGTTTGTGCCGTAGGTGATGTCGGCCAGGTACTGCTCGTGGCGCTGAGCCGGCGTCTGGCCGGACAGGATGCAGCCGGTGGTCATGCCGAGGGCACGGAACACGCGACCCATCAGCTCGCTCTGGTAGCTGGCGAGGTAGTCGTTGACCGTGATGATGTGCACGCCGCGGCTGGTGATGGCGTTCAGGTAGGCCGCCGTCGTGGCCACGAGGGTCTTGCCCTCACCGGTCTTCATTTCGGAGATGTTGCCGAGGTGCAGGGCCGCCCCGCCCATCAACTGCACATCAAAGTGGCGCAGTCCCAGGGTGCGGGTCGAGGCTTCACGCACGGCGGCGAACGCCTCGGGCAGTAAGTCGTCCAGCGACTCACCGCCCGAATAGCGCTCACGCAGCACCACGGTCTCGTTCTTCAACTCCTCATCGGTGAGGTGGCTGAAGTCATCTTCCAGCGCGTTGGTGGCCTTCGCATACTGCTCGAGACGGCGCAGCAGACGCCCTTCACCGACACGAAGTACTTTTTCCAGAATTGAGGCCACGAATGCACTCCACTAGTCGTCACGGCGTGTGCACACGCCTGTCGTCGTTGCCGCACGCTCATAGCGTCCGGCATGCGGCAACTATAACAAGGCTAGATGGTCAGTTGCTGCGCTCCCGGGAGGGCGGCACGACCTCCCCGGCCTCATCGGCGTTCTCGTCCAGCTCGATCACGCCGTAGTCCCAGCCCTTGCGACGGTAGACGACGCTCGGACGCTTGGTTACGGCATCCTGGAACAGGTAGAAGTCGTGGCCGACGAGTTCCATGAAGTAGAGGGCGTCGTCGACGGTCATCGGTGCGGCCGCGAAAACCTTGCGGCGGATGACGACGGGGTTGTAGACGTCGTCCGGTTCTTCGGTTGCCGGCGTCTCCGCGTTCACGACGGGGATTGCTCCGGTGCGCACCCGCTCGAGCACCTCGGCGTCGGCCGGTTTGATGTCGACCACGCTGAAATCGACGGATGCCGCGTCGTGCAACGAGATGGGACGGTGGGCCCCGCCGCGGTGCAGCTTCTGGCGGTCCTTGGCGCGGCGCACCCGTTCGAGCAACCGCCCCAGGGCGACGTCGAACGCCGCGTACTTGTCGGAGCCGTCGGCTTCGGCTCGCACGATCGGCCCCTTGCCGATCAGGGTCAGTTCGACCCGGTCGTTGCCCGTGGCACCGTTCTTCTCCCGGTGGCGACTCAGCTTGATCTCGAGAGCCAGCGCCTTCTCGGCAAGACCGGCGACCTTCTCGGCCTTCTCGGTGGCATACTCGCGGAAACGATCAGTGATCCCTAGGTTTCGTCCAACGATGTTAATTTCCATGACGACCTCCAGATCTGGCGAACCGCCCGTATCCGGGCGATTATTACGCGCCTTCACGACTTACCGTAGCCGTGCGCGCCGGATAAGTCACAGCCTTTTGTCAATCTGTTTTCGCTGAACTTTCGGCAACGGGGAAACGACGCCGTGTTTCCGCCAGAGTGGCCACGCCGACGACCTCGCCGCCCGCAGCGAGCAGGGCACGTCGCACCTCGAGCACGGTTGCCCCAGTGGTCAGGATGTCGTCGACGACCAGGATACGGAGGCCGGACAGCGACCGGTTCGCGACCAGCGAACCCGTGCGATTCCGGCCTCGCTCTGCGCTGCCCAGTCCGACCTGGTCCTGCGTCTCGCCCACGGTTCGGAGCAACCGAGTCGGCCGGAGCCCCGAGTGACCGAGCAGCAGCTCCACCGGGTGATAGCCACGGATGCGCCACGCCTGCTGTGACGAGGGGACGGTCACGAGGTGCACCCCGGCACCCTCCGGTATGGGGGCCAGCGCCGCAGCCACGGCGGCCCGGAGCGGACCGGCCAGCGCGCCGGCGGCATCCGTTCGGCCACCGTCCTTGAACGCTCCCAGGACCCGCCTGGCCACGCCGGAGTAGTCCAAAGCGGACCACACCAGGACACCCGATCGTTCGGAGCTGTGCGCCCGCGGTGCCAGGGCTGCCCGGCAGACCCCGCACAGGGCCCGGTCGGGCATGCCGCAGCCGCTGCACTCGGTGGGCATCAGAACTGCCCACGCGTCGAGGGCAGCCCGGGAGAGGCCGGCTGGAGGGCGCATCCCGCCATCGTGGGTCCAGGCCCGGCCGGCCCGGGCGCGGGGCTCGAACCGGTGCAGAACCGGCTTCCGCACGATCGGTGGAGGGGCTACCCGCCGATGCCCTGCTGGGTGGCCAGGAGGGTGACACCGCCGAGTCGTTCCTGCCAGCCGGCACCGCGCTGCACCAGGAGACCGCCCGTGGACGAGAGCGCACGCAGGTCGCGCAGGTTGTTGCTGCCGACCATGGTGACGCTGTCCGGCGCGGACTCGAGGCGCGTGGTGAGTCCACCCAGCTGCAAGGCCACGATCCGTCCCTCACCGCTGGGCAGGCGGGTCAGGCAGGCCACGGTGAGTTCGTCGATCCAGGCCGCGTCCACGGCCGTGCCTCCCGGCGCGGCCAGAAGCACCGCGTCGCCCAGAGAGACCGGGGTGCTCTTGTCCCGGGTGATGGCGCTGACGACGAATCGGCTGTCCTTGCCCGACTGGAGCAGGGCGATCAGCCGAGTGCCGTCCCGCGACACGCGCAACGACTGGATCGCCGAGGCTTCCGGCCACGGTGTAGGGACGGCGGTCGCTTCGCCGTTCGGGCCGTACACGAACAGTTCACCGGGGCGGGCGGCGGGCACCGACCAGACGAAGCCGTAATTGTCGATGGCAGGCGCGATCAGCGCCTGGCGGGGATCGAGCTGCACCGGGTCGTCACCGACCCTGACGCCGTACACTCCCGTTCCCGTCAGCACGGCGGCCGCGGTCTGACCGGGCGAGAGGGTGACGGAGGTCGGGTCCAGGGCGACGATCGAGCCGGACAATCCGGCGATCGGGCTGATCGAGGAACCGCTTGCCGCCAGGAATCCGAATTCGCCCTCGCGCAGGATCAGCGCCCGGGCGTCGACGCGGGAATTCACGGTCGGGGCGTTCGCACTCAACTCGGCGATGTCCTGCAGGTTGCGGTTGACGGTGATGGTGGCGGACAGCCCGGGCGGGAGGCTGTTGGACAGTTGGGCCTTCATTCGCTGCAGGGTGACCCGGTCGGCGTTCAGCGCTTCGCTGTTGAGGTCGACCTTGGCGTCCCTGGCGATGACCTGCACGGCATCGGCGGTGAGCTTGGTGCCGTCGGGGAACGCCGTCACGACGGCTCCGGTGAACCAGGGGCTCGGGCCGTCGAGCAGTCCGTTGACGATCTTCGTCAGAGTGGCCCCACTGCGCGGATACCAGCGCAGATCGGGCACCAGGTAGCTAAAGCCCGGGTCGAAGAAGTAGAGCGCCTGGGCGGTGAAGACATCTTGAAAGATGTTCCGATCGACGACCGTGCCGTTCGGGGCCGCGCCGATGCGCCACTGGCCGCCGACCTGCACGAACTGGTAGCGCAATGCCACCGCGGTGGGCGACTCAACCTCGCGGTACTCGCCGCGCTCATCCACCTCGGCGACCGGATTCACCGAGAACTGCATCTGACCTTCGCCGACGGAGACGATGCTGCGCCCGGTGGCGTCGTCGATGGTCACCCCGGAGTCGGGCTCCCAGGAGCTGCTGTAGTTCGGAGCCAGGAACTCCCGCGCTATCGCGTAGTCGTTGTCGGGGCTCGTCGCCGCGTCGATGAAGCCGCGCAGGATCGCCTCGGGGGTGGCGTCCTTCTGCGGTCGCGAGGGCAGGAACACGGGTGCCGGGGTGGCGCCGGGCTGCACGGTCTGCCCCGCGCGCACGCCTCCGTCGCGCGGGATTCCCGCGCATCCGGTCAGGGCCACCGCGAGCGCGACCAGGCCAGCGAACATCCGGGTTCGACTACGCATAGTGCCCTCCCTTTTCTCCGGCGGCCGTGCCGCCGCCCGCATCGGCCGGGGGCAGCGGGCTCGGCGAGCTCGACAGCGTTCCGTTCGCGCTGCGCGGCAGGGTCAGCCGGAAGCACGACCCCTCCCCCGGGTGCGACCAGACCTGCAGCCAGCCGCCGTGCACGACGGCGTCTTCGAGGGAGATCGACAGGCCGAGGCCGGTGCCGCCGATGGTGCGCTTGCGCGACGGGTCGGCCCGCCAGAACCGGTCGAAAACGTGGGCCATCTCGGCCTGGCTCATACCCATGCCGTAGTCGCGCACCGACAGGGCCACCGCGCTCTCGTTGCTGTCGACGGACACGATGATCGGCTTGCCCTCTCCGTGCTCGATGGCGTTGCCGATCAGGTTGTGCATGATGCGGCGGATGCGGCGGGGGTCGACGTCCGCGTCGAGGTGCCCGCCCGGTGCCACCAGGGTCAGCACCGTGCCCTTGGAGTCGCCGAGCGAGCGCAGCCCTTCGATGGCGTCCTCGGCCAGGTGCACCAGGTTCGTGGGCTCAGTCTCCAGCTGCACCGACCCGGCGTCGTATTTGCTGATCTCGAGCAGGTCGCTCAGCAGCAGCTCGAAGCGCTCGACCTGCGTGTGCAGGAGCTCGGCTGTGCGTTCGACCGCCGGCGGGAACGTGGCACGGTGGTCATAGAGAACGTCGCCGGCCAGCCGGATCGTCGTCAGCGGGGTGCGCAGCTCGTGCGAGACGTCCGACACGAAGCGCTGCTGCACCTCGGACAGGTCGGCGAGTTCCTTGATCTGGCTCTGCAGGCTGTCCGCCATGCCGTTGAAGGAACGGGCCAGCGTCGCGATGACGTCTTCACCTTTTTCCGGGATGCGCACGCCGAGGTCACCGGAGGCCAGCCGCGCGCTGGTGGCCGCGGCCACGCGGATCGGGGTGACCACGAAGCGCACTACGATCCAGGTCACCCCGCCGATCAGCAGGATCAGCACCAGGCCGGCGATGCCGAGGGTTCGCTGCACGAAAGCCAGGGTTGCCTCGGCGTCGGCCAGGCTATACCCGATGTACAGCTCGTACCGGCCGGCGACCGGCACGGTGAGCTGGGAACCGACGACGATGCCGGGAACCTGCGCTCCGTCATCCGTCGCAAGCGTCACCGACTGCCAAAACTGCTCCCCGGCTTTCTCCTGCACCTGGAGGCGGAGAGCGGGCGTGATCACGCCGGTCGAAACACCGAATGACGAGGAGTCCTGCGGCGCCACGGTGGAGGCGTCCTGCCCGGGAGACCGGAAGATGGCAATCATCTGGGACGAGGATGCCGCGGTAATCAGGGTGCGGGCGGAGCCCACCAGGGTCTGCACCTCCACCCGGTCCGCGGCGTCGGAGGCGTCGAAGATGCCCTGGGCGGCGGTCGTGGCCCGGTTCGAGTCGACGAGCACCTGGTTCAGTCTTGATTGAAACAGGTCGTTGCCCACACTCGCGGAGATGTAGACCCCGACCACCATGATGGCCATCCCGGACAGCGCCACCGTGATGGTCACCGTGCGGAACTGCAGCGAAGAACGCCACAGTCCGCCGATCCTGGCCGGCCAGTCCCGCCAGTCCCGCCAGTCCCGCCAAACGCTGCGGTCGTACCCGGTGCCACCGAACACGAGGAACCTAGCCGGCCGCGCCGGCCCGATAGCCGACCCCGCGCACCGTCATGACGATGCGAGGGTTGTCCGGGTCGTCTTCGACCTTGGCGCGCAAACGCTGCACGTGCACGTTGACGAGGCGGGTATCCGCCTTGTAATGGTAGCCCCAGACCTGCTCCAGGAGCATTTCCCGGGTAAAGACCTGCTGGGGCTTGGACGCAAGTGCCAGCAGCAGGTCGAATTCGAGCGGGGTGAGGTTGATCTGCCGCGAACCGCGCCGCACCTCGTGCCCGGCGGCATCGACGACCAGATCCCCGATCTGCAGGTTGGCGGGGGTCTCCGAAGAAATCGGGCGCAGGCGCGTGCGGATCCGGGCGACCAGTTCCTTCGGGTTGAACGGCTTGACCATGTAATCGTCAGCGCCGGACTCGAGGCCCTTCACGACATCCGTCGTGTCGGTTCGCGCGGTCAGCATGATGATGGGCGTGCCGGATTCGGCGCGGATCAGGCTGCAGACCTCGATGCCGTCGAGGCCGGGCAGCATCAGGTCCAGCAGGACCAGATCGGGCTTGACGGCGCGAAAGACCTCCAGGGCCAGGGAGCCGTCGGCGCAGAAAACCGGCTCGAAGCCCTCGGCGTGCAGCACTATGCCGATCATCTCAGCCAGCGCGGTGTCGTCGTCTATGACAAGAATGCGTGCGTTCATCAAACCGTTTTCCACTCAGTCACCCAAAATACCCCGGTGAGTCATGCAATCACTGGCTCAAGAGTAGTCGACGGCGCCGCAGGAAAGCTCAACGCGCTCATTCCACACCGAGGTATGCCAGCATAGGTTTCGTGACCGACCCGCAGAACTGGCACTCCCCGACCGATGACGGGCGCAGCATCCCGGTCGGCGACGAGCAAAAACCGCCCCTCGCGCCCGCCGGTTTTGTGCCCCCGGCAAAACCGACCGGTGCTCCCGGCGCGAATACGCCGCCGGTCTGGGGTCCCCCACCGACCTGGACGCCCCCACCCAGACCGGGACTGATCCCTCTGCGCCCGCTGGGTTTCGGAACCCTGCTGTGGGCGCCGTTCCAGGTTCTGCGCCGCAACCCGAAGGCGACCTTCGGCAGCGCGCTGCTCGTTCAGGCGGGCGTCGCCCTGATCGCCGTCGTCATCATGGGTCTGGTCTCCTACTTCGCGCTCGCACGGGTGGAGAACTCTCCACTGGAGGACCGCGACGCGCTCGAGGCCGGCGCGACCCTCAGCATTGTGCTCTCGGCCATCGTGCCGCTGGCTCTGGCGGTGGTCGCATCCGCTCTGTTGCAGGGCGTCATAGTGATCGAGGTGGCCCGGGCCACGCTCGGAGAGAAGCTGCGGCTGGGCGCCCTGTGGCGTGCCGTGCTGCCGCGCCTCTGGCCGCTGGTGCTCTGGACCCTGATGCTGAGTTCGGCCCTGATCGCGGCCATCGCCCTCCTGGCCGGACTGGTGGTGTTCTTCGTCTCCCTCGGCGGAGCGGGCGTGGGTCTGGCGGTGGTCACCGGCATCCTCGGTACGGTCGCCCTTCTCGCGCTCGGCATCTGGCTGTTCACGAAGACCTCGCTCGTGCCGAGCGTGATCGTGTTAGAACGGCTCGGCATCCGGGCGGCGGTGGGGCGGTCCTGGTCGCTGACCCGCGGCTACTTCTGGCGCACGTTCGGCGTGCAGTTCTTGGTCGCGACGGTCGTGAACGTCGTCTCCCAGATTGTGACGACGCCGCTGTCGCTCCTGTTCGGTGCCGCCATCTCCGTGGTCGACCCGAACGCCGCCTTCGATGCGTACCTCCCGTCAGTGATCCTGTACGTTCTGACCATCCTCATCGGCCTCGTGCTCGGCGCCGTAGCAGCCGTGGTGCAGTCGGCCGCGACCGCCCTGATCTACATCGATCTGCGGATGCGCAAGGAAGGCCTCGACCTCGAGCTGGCCCGATTCGTCGAATCGGCCGTCGGCGTCGGTGTAGACCCCTACCGGTCGAAGCCGGCACACGCCTCGGAGGCTGCCTGGGCATGATCGCAGGGTCGCACATCCACACGGTGATCCGGGCGGCGATACCGGTCGATCCCGGCGCGCCCGAAGCGCGGAAGTGGCTGCGGGAAGAGCTGGCCAAGGCTCCGTACGAGGCCGCCAAGCCCACCTGGTTCGATCGGTTGTCGACATCGATTCTGGACTGGTTAGCCTCCCTCACCGCGCCGTCGGCCGACGGTTTCGCCGCCTGGGTGCCCCTGCTCCTGACCGTGGCCGTGGTGGTCCTGGTCGTCGCCGCCCTCCTCATTTTCGGCCTGCCCCGGCTCAACCGGCGCAGCCGGCTCGCGTCCGACCTCTTCGGCGTCGACGACCGTCGCGGCGCCGCCGACCTGCGTCGTGCCGCGCTGGCCGCCGCCTCCCACCGGGACTGGAACCTGGCGAGTGCCGAGATGTTCCGGGCGCTGGCGCGCGGACTGTCCGAGCGCACCATCCTGATCGTGACGCCGGGCACCACCGCGCACTCCTTCGCGGTGCGGGCCGCCGAGGCCTTCCCCGGCGAACGGGTGCGACTGAGCGAGGCGGCCGAGCTCTTCGACGGGGTGCGCTACCTGGGGGTCGACGGCACCGAGCAGCGCTTCCTGGCCCTGGCGGCGCTCGAGAGCGTCTTGCGGGCCGCCCGGCCGCCGCACCTCGAGGATCCAGCCCCGACGAAGCAGCCATGAGTCTTCTCACACAAACGGCCTCACAGCCGGCCGAAAACGCCGTCTCCTCCACACCGACCCTGCGCGAAGCCGGACGCCGGGCGCGGTACTGGCTGCTCGCCGGCGTCGGCGCACTGATCGTCGCCGTCGTCAGCACCGTCCTCGCTGCGGGCGGCGGCGTGGGCGGTAAGCCCCTCGAGGCCGACAGCGCGGCCCCAGCCGGCGCGCGGGCGCTCGTCGAGGTACTCCGCCGACAGGGTGTCAACGTCACCGCCGCCGACACCCTCGCGGAGGCGCGGAGCCTAGCCGGCGCCGCCGCCGACCCCACCGTGTTCTTCTTCGACGAGAGCGGCTACCTCACCGACGACCAGCTGAGCGCGATGTCCGCCCTGGCCCCGCGCACGGTGGTGGCCTCCCCCGATTTCCTGGCGCTGCAGACGCTGACCCCCTCGGTGGGCTTCGGCGGCGTGTCCCAGACCACGGTGTCCCGTGCCGCCTGCACGGTCGCGGCCGCGGTCAAGGCCGACAATCTCTCCCCCGGCGGCTCCACACTCACGATCCCGGCCGACGCCGCCGAGCTGAGCGGATGCTTCACCTCGGGAGAGAACGCCTTCGCCCTGGTCGAACAGACCACCGCCGACCGGACCCTCACCCTGCTCGCCGACGGCACCCTGTTCAGCAACGAGAAGATCGGCCAGGCCGGCAATGCCGCTCTCGCACTCAACCTGCTGGGCGCGGGCGACGACCTCGTCTGGTACCTGCCGACGATCGCCGATGTGCCGGAAACCGGGACGCCGTCGCTCGGCGAACTGACGCCCGGTTGGGTCACCCCGACCCTGATCCTGCTGGTGCTGGTCACCGTGGCCGCGGCCGTCTGGCGTGGGCGGCGCTTCGGGCCTCTCGTCGCCGAGAACCTGCCGGTCACCGTGCGGGCCAGCGAGACGATGGAAGGCCGGGCCCGGCTCTACGCGCGCAGCAACGCCCGCCTGCGCGCCCTCGACGCGCTGCGGGTCGGCGCCGTGCAGCGCCTTGCCGGCCAGGTCGGGTTGTCCCGGCTGGCGAGCCTCGACGATGTGATCGCCATGGTGGCCACCGTGGTCGACCGGCCGCCGGCCGACGTTCGGACCGTGCTGGTGGACGCCGTCCCGGCATCCGACTCCGATCTCGTCGCCCTCTCCGACCGCATCCAGGAAATTGAGCGGGCCACGGCCCGCGCGACCACGCCCCTGCCACCCGGAAGAATGGACTCATGAGCACTCATACCCCTGTCGATACCCTGCGAGGCTCCCTCGCCCAGGTCCGCACCGAGGTCGGCAAGGCCGTCGTCGGACAGGACGGCGCGGTAACCGGGCTGATCATCGCGCTGCTCGCCCGCGGCCATGTGCTGCTCGAGGGTGTGCCGGGCGTCGCCAAGACCCTCCTGGTGCGGTCCCTGAGCCACTCGCTCAGCCTGGAGACGAAACGGGTGCAGTTCACGCCGGACCTGATGCCGGGCGACGTGACCGGCTCACTCGTCTATGACGCCCGGGTGGGCGACTTCGAGTTCCGCAAGGGCCCCGTCTTCACCAACATCCTGCTGGCCGACGAGATCAACCGCACCCCGCCGAAGACCCAGTCGGCCCTCCTTGAGGCGATGGAGGAACGCCAGGTCAGCGTCGACGGGCGCTCCCTCCCCCTGCCGGACCCGTTCATCGTCGCGGCGACCATGAACCCGATCGAATATGAGGGCACCTACACGCTGCCCGAGGCCCAGCTCGACCGGTTCCTGCTCAAGCTCGTGCTCGACGTGCCGGAGCGCGACGCGGAATTCGAGGTGCTACGGCGCCACGCCGAGGGCTTCAACCCCCGCGATCTGGCCGGTGCAGGCGTCACCGCGGTTCTCGGCGCGGAGGAGCTGAAGACGGCCCAGGCCGCCGTGGCATCCGTGGGCGCCAGTCCGGACGTTCTCGCCTACATCGTCGACCTGGCCCGCGCAACGAGAAGCAGCCCGTCGGTCAAGCTCGGCGTCAGCCCGCGCGGCACGACCGCGCTCCTCGCCGCGGCCAAGGCGTGGGCCTGGCTGAGCGGCTATGACTCGATCACCCCCGACCATGTGCAGGCGATGGTGCTGCCGGTCTGGCGGCACCGCGTGCAGCTGCGGCCGGAGGCGGAACTCGAGGGCGTGTCCGTGGACGCGATCCTGCGTGCCGTGCTCGCCCAGGTGCAGGTGCCGATCTAAGTGACGCTTACCGGTCGGTTCGTTGCCCTCCTCGCGCTCGGCGTCGTGCCGATCGTGCTACTCGGGAGTACCCCGGGGATGGCGACGGCCGTGCTGGGACTATGGGTGCTCGCCCTGGTGGGTCTCGGCATCCTGGACCTGGCCCGGGCCGGATCGCCGCGGAAGATCGTGCTCTCCCGCACCCTGCCCTCCCGGGTGCGCCTGGGCGAAAGCGTGACGAGCGACCTGTACCTGACCAACACCGGGGGCCGGCGACTGACCATGGTGGTGCGGGATGCCTGGCAGCCGTCGGCCGGGACGGGCAACAACCGCACACCGCTGGTGCTGCCTCCTGGCGAACGACGGCTGGTGTCGCTGCGACTGACGCCCACCCGGCGCGGCGAACGCCGGGTGGACCAGGTCACGGTGCGCTCGTTCGGGCCGCTCGGGCTGTGGGCCCGTCAGGCCACCCTCCAGGCGCCGGGCCAGATTCGGGTGCTTCCGCCCTTCAACTCGCGCAAGCACCTGCCGTCGCGCATGACCCGGCTCAAGGAGCTCGACGGGCGCACCAGCCTGCTCGTGCGCGGCCAGGGCACCGAGTTCGACTCCATTCGCGAATACGTGCGCGGAGACGACGTACGCTCGATCGACTGGCGGGCCACGGCCCGGCACAACGACGTCATGGTGCGCACCTGGCGCCCCGAACGGAACCGCCGGGTGGTCATCCTGATCGACAGCGGCCGCACCTCGGCCGCGCGCATCGACGACGAGCCGCGCCTCGACACGGCTTTCGAGGCGTCGCTGCTGCTCGCCGCGCTGGCGGCCGGGGCCGGCGACCACGTGGACTTCATCGCCTACGACCGTCGGGTGCGCGGCCGCGTGCAGGGTGCGCAGGGAGCGGAGCTCCTTTCGCGCATGGTCGACACCATGGCCCTGATCGAACCGGAGCTGATCGAGACTGACTGGTCGGCCGTTCCCGGGGAGGTGCGCGCGGTGACGAGCCGCCGGGCCCTGGTCGTACTGATCACGTCGATCGACGCGGCCGGAGCCTCGAGCGCCCTGCTGTCGGTGCTCCCCCAGTTGACCCGCAGAAACACCGTGATCGTCGCATCCGTCACCGACCCAACCACCCTGGAGGCCACGCGCCCGCGCGGCGACCGGGAGGAGATCTACCGGGCGGCGGCCGCCGAACGGGCACTGCTCGACGTGGCCCGGGTCTCGGCCGCCATCCGACGCCAGGGCGCCGAGGTCGTCACCGGCTCCCCCGCCGACCTGCCACCCGCACTGGCCGACCGCTATATCGCGCTCAAGGCCGCCGGCCGGCTCTAGGCGCTAGGCCGCGTAGATCCGGGTGCTGCCGGCCTCGAATTCGGCCAGGTCGCCGGTCTCACCCGCCCGCACGGCACGCCGGCCGAGCACGAGCATGTAGGTGAGGAAGGCGAGCAGGGCGGCCGCGCCGATCCCGATCTTCACCGGCCACGGCCACGGGGCCGGGGTGACGAAACCCTCGATCACCCCGGAGACGAAGAGCACGAAGACCAGACCGATGGCCACCGTCGAGAGGGCGCGGGCATCCTCGGCCAAAGCCTGCGCGCGAGTGCGAGCCCCGGGGGCGATCCAAGCCCAGAAGATGCGCAGTCCACCTGCCGCGGCCACGAAAATAGCGGTCAGTTCGAGCATGCCGTGCGGTGCAATGTACAGGAAGAACACGTCGCCCTTGCCGTAGGCGAACATGACCGCGGCCGTGATGCCGACGTTCTGCGCGTTCTGCAGCACGATGTAGGGCACGTAGACGCCGAGGATCCCGAAGGCGATGGCCTGCGCGGCGATCCACGCGTTGTTGGTCCAGACCAAGCCGGTGAAGGATGCCGCGGGATTCTCCGAATAGTAGTTGACGAAGTCCTCGTTGACGAGTTTCTGCAGCTCGGCGTCGGAGCCGACGGCGGCCAGGGCCTCAGGGTTGCCGGAGATCCAGAAACCGTAGAGGCCCGCGACCACAATCGTCACCACCCCCACGGCAAGGGTCAGCCACCGTAGGCGGTAGAGCGCGGCCGGCAATTGCAGCACGAAGAAGCTCGGGATCTGGGAAACAACGTTCGCGCTCGCCCCCGTGAACCGCAGCCTTGCCCGGGACAGCGCCACCGAGAGCCGGTCACCCTCCAGCGTCGAACCGGCGGTCGATTTGATCGCCGACAGCTGGGTCGCGCCGGACTGGTACCGCTCGATCAGCTCGTCTGCCTGCGCGCCGGACAGCCGCCGCTGCGAACCGAGCTCAGCCAGGCGGTCCCACTCGGCGCGGTGCGCCGCTGAATATGCGTCAAGGTCCATCTGCTCTAATAGTAGACATGGAGCAGCCCGGCAAGGTGGCCGATCACGGCCAGTATTCGTGGACCGAGCAGGAATTGGTCACCGGCGAGGCCGTTGCCCTCGATGTAAGGGCGGCCAGCATCATCCTGCGCGCCGCCGGAACGATCATCGATTATGTTGCCTACATCCTCCTCTTCCTGGGGGTGGCCTTTCTTGTGGCCGGTCTCACGGGCGTGGCAATCGACGACGCACTCGGACGGGCGCTCGGGATCGCAGGCCTGGTGGTCTGCCTGCTCATCGTGCCGATGGCCGTCGAAACGGCCAGCGGCGGACGGTCCCTGGGCAAGCTCGCCATCGGCGCCCGCATCGTTCGCGACGACGGCGGCGCGATCCAGCTGCGCCACGCGTTCATCCGCGCCCTGCTGGGCATCATCGAGATCTACCTGACGTTCGGCGGCATCGCCGCCACCACTGCGCTTCTGAACAGCAAGTCCAAACGCCTGGGCGACCTGCTGGCCGGCACGTACAGCCAGCACGAGCGGGTTCCCCGCCTCACTGATCGAACCGTCCCGCTGCCGCCCGTGCTCGAGGCTTGGGCCCAGACGGTCGACATTGTGCGGCTCCCCGATCGCCTGTCCCGCCGCATCGCGCAGTTTCTCCGCCAGGCCGACAAGCTGACTCCGGCGACGCGGCTGCGCCTCGCAGACAGCCTGGCCACCGAGGCCGTCCCGTTCGTGTCGCCGAAGCCGGAGGTCTCGGCGGAGGTCCCGGCGCAGGTCTCGGCGGAGGTCTTCCTGGCCGGGGTCGCCGCGGTGCGCCGAAGCCGAGAGTTCACGGCGCTGAAGCTCGAGCAGGAGCGTCTCGACCGTCTGCAGTCCATTCTGCATAGCCTCCCGCACGGTTTCCCCCAGCGGTAGGGCAACGGACCTCTCTCCGGCCGTTCCCGCGACGTATCCGACGAAGAATGTGGCGCTGCCGCCCGCGGGGCGGCTTGGCCGGACCCGTGTGTGTGTGTGTGGCTAACTCAGGACATTCGTCGCCCGCAGTAGACGGCCGCCGCGGATCAGTGCGGCATAGGTGCGGATGCCCGGCACGGCCCGGCTGGATCTCCTGAGTTGGCCACGACCGCTCCCAGAGGTGCCCCGCGCCGGGGGGGGGGGGGGGGGGG
>NZ_SOHB01000062.1:0-40503 GCF_004403055.1 Cryobacterium sp. TMT1-19 | reverse complement strand
GTCGCCGTCGGGTCGACCAGGCGTTGTTCGCGGTCGTGATGGAGGCTTATGTCCACGGCGTCTCGACCCGCAAAGTCGACGACCTGGTCAAGGCCCTCGGAGCTGACACGGGGATCTCGAAGTCGGAGGTGTCCCGGATCTGCGCGGGCCTGGACGCTGAGGTGGCCGAGTTTCGCGACCGCACCCTCGCCGCCCAAGACTTCCCGTACGTGTTCCTCGACGCGACCTACTGCAAAGCGCGCGTCGGGCACCGGATCGTGTCCCAGGCCATTGTCGTCGCGGTCGGCGTGGCTGCCGACGGGCGCCGGGAAGTTCTTGGGTTCGACGTTGGTGACAGCGAGAACGAGGGCTTTTGGACCAGCTTCCTTCGGTCGTTGAAGACCCGCGGTCTCGACGGGGTCAAGCTGGTTATGTCTGACGCGCACACCGGCCTGAAGAAGGCCATCGGGACCGTGTTCCAGGGCGCCGGCTGGCAGCGCTGCCGGGTTCACTTCATGCGCAACGTCCTCGCGGTCGTGCCGAAGGGATCGCAGGAGATGGTCGCCTCGAGCCAGTGCGGGGCAGCGCAGCACGACGCGGCCATTTGCATCGGGCTTCTCCTTGACGTGGAGTTGGAACGCGGTGCGGCTCTTGATGCGCTCCCGGTTTGTTGCTGTATTGATGATGGGCCATTCCGTCCTCATTGGGCCACGTGCATCGCGTATGGCGCTAGGTGTGATGCGCCGGGTGACCGACGAGCGGCACCGGTTACGGAACTGGCTGGCTGTTTTAGCGTAGATGGGTTCTTAGGAAGAGGGATGTTCGTTCGAATGCGTCTGTTGTCTCGTCTGCGGCGTGGCGTGGAAGGTCCGGGTCCAGGGCGAAGCCGTGACGGACTTTGGGGTAAACAACCACCGCGGATTGCGTGGTGTTGTGGGTGAGGATTTCGCGCACCTGTTGGAGGTCGCGGGCCGGGGTGCTGGCGTCTTTGCCGGCATATATTCCCAGCCAGGGTGCCTTGAGCACGCGTACGGCATCGATTCCGCTGAGGATGCAAGGCCAGCGTGGCGAAGCCAGGCCGGCACCGTAGAAGGTGACTGCGGCATCGATGTGCAGTGTTGCTGCCGTCCACAATGCGAGGGTGCCTCCCATGGAGAATCCTATTACTGCTACTTTCTGTGCTCCTTGCGCACGGATCCAGGACAAGGCGCTTTCGATGTCAAATGTGAGCCCTTCCCTCGTGAGGGTGTTGTGGTGACGGCGGGCTTGTGTGAATTTCCCATCGGTGACGACGGGGTCTGCGATGCGGTGGTAGAGGTGCGGCGCGGCGGTGATATAGCCGCAGCCGGCTAGGCGGACGACGAGAGCGGTGACCGGCGCGGAGAGGCCCCAGACCTCGTGGAGCACAATGACCCCAGCCCGGGCTACACCCGTCGGCATCGACACTGTCAGTGGGACACCACCAGCCCCTGCAGTTTCATTCGCATGCGAATGGTCGGAACGGGCCGGGATGGGTTGCATGCTTTCTTCCGTTCATTCAAGACTTCCAGTGACAGCGGCGTCACCGGAGATATCCTCGCCTAGCCCGCGTGAACCGGCGGACTGGAACGAAGAAGCTTCGTCCCTGATCAGGTTACCGACGGCTTCAGGACGGCAACAGGGCGATGCCACCATACGAGGCTGCGCCCTTTATCGCGGAGCCGAGTATCGGGCGCATAAATCTGACATTTCTGATGCGGGCTTCAGCACTGCGGTTCAATGGGAACATGGCTGGAATCTGTGTGTACACGATCGGGCATTCCACTCATCCCATTGATGAGTTCGTTGGAATGTTGAAAGCAAATGGTGTCGAACGACTCATCGACGTTCGCACCGTTCCCGGGTCTCGTCACAACCCACAATTTGGGGAACACGAACTCGACACAAGCATGCCGGAGGCAGGTATTGACTATCAGCGACTTCCCGAGCTAGGCGGGTTACGTCATACTCCGGCGGCAGAAGCATCTATCAACGGAGCCTGGCGTAACAGAAGCTTTCGCAACTACGCCGACTACATGCAAACGCCCGAGTTCAGTGCCGGCATCGACGAGTTGATGGCGCTGACGAAGAAGCAGACGGTGGCAATCATGTGTGCCGAGGCCGTGCCCTGGCGTTGTCACCGATCACTGATCGGAGACGCGTTGCTGGCTCGCGGCCTGCAGGTTGCCGACATCATGAGCCTGACCTCGACCAAGCCCCACACCCTCACCAGCTTCGCGAAAGTCGACGGTAACCGCCTCTGGTATCCACCGGAAGAGTGAAACCCGAGGGTGCCAATCCGAAGCAAGATGGTACAGCGAATACGTTCGAGAGCATCATTATGGCAGTGGAAGGCATACCAATGACAAAAAAATACTCAGTCGGCGATCACGTGCGCTGGAACTCCGAGGCCGGCCATGTGCACGGCACCATCGCGAAAATTCATACGATAGACGTGGAATACAAAGGGCACACTCACCGCTGCAGTCCCGATGATCCGCAGTATGAGATCACGAGTGACACGACCGACCACGTGGCGATGCATAAGGGCGAGGCCCTGACGAAAATATAACCACCCGCGGCCACCAATGCAGACAAACGGCGAGCCACGGTTACGGGCGGCCTGGTTTGTAGGTTGAGACGGATGCCGCATCAGCTAACCAGTATCGCCAGGGGAAATTCGTCGCATTGCCGCCGGGTCCGCTGACGCCAACGCGTGGTCCGGTTCGGTGGGGTAACACCAGGCCATCATCCGGAACGAAAAACTTCCACTGTCCGCCAAAAAGATCGTCACCGTCGTTTGCCAGGGTTGCCCCGAAGGTTTGGGCAACGCAGCCAGGGCCCCGCGCCAAACTGCTACTGGGAAGAGGAACTTTTCGTGGTTTGCTTTCTCGACGGCTGCGGGCAATGGCGGCACCTCCCATCACGTCTCCCGCCCTGATGAGACAACCGTATGGCTGTCCTGGTTGTCCGGCGACGAGGTTCAGCGAGTGGTGCATTCCATAGGTGAAGTAGCAGTAGAGGTGCCCGGCGGGACCAAACATTGTCTTGTTCCGATTCGTCTGGCCCCGATAGGCGTGTGCGCCGGGGTCGCGTTCACCCGCGTACGCCTCGACCTCGGTAATTCGAATGGTCACAATGCCGTCGTCATCGGTGCGTTGAAGGATGCAGCCGAGAATTTCGGGTGCGACATTGAGCACCTCGCGGGCAAAGAACTCTCGGTTCGCTAGATGAAATCCGTTCGGCAAAGTCACTTGGTTATCGTATGCATTCCTGGCGAGCAACGTGCGAACGAGCGTTCAGAGCATCTCAGAAGTTGATCTGGTCTCAACGTCACGCGAAATAATTTTTTGAATGAGCAGCGCAAGAGATGCAGCGGCATGAGACGGTGACGTCGGTTCGTCGTCGTCTCCAACCTCCGCGATTCCTCCAGATCACCGAGATCTCTGTTGCTGTGGCGATTGCCTGGACACCGTTCCCTTTCCTCCCTGGAAACGCTCAGGAATTGCGGTACTACGCGCCGCTGGGCGCACTTCTGAGCATGCACCCAACCCTCATGCGTTCGCTCCGCAGCGCTTTACAAACCCTCGCTGGGCTGGCCTTCGGAATCGCCCTCGCCGGGGCCGTGCTCATCCTGAGCGAGCCCAGCGTTTAGACGATCTGGCTGGTCATCGGCCTCGGCCCCCTTATCGGAGGCATGCGATGGCTTACTGTGGGCGGAGGTCGAGCGGTTGAGCAGTTTTTGAGGCACCCTCGCCACGCACCTCAGCAATATCGGCGTGGCCTTGGTTGGGAGTTGGCCTCCCGAGCGTGAACTCCGGGCGACCAGGGGCAGCGCACTCACGGACGCGGCACGAGACGTTAGGTCGGCTGTGCAACGCGCCGATGAGAGTCGTAAGGGTAACCCTCGCGCTCGTTTCAACCGCAGAAATCTTGTTGTTGACTAGGAGGGCCTCGCGGCCCTGGAGAACGTCACCTTTCACGTGCGCAACCTGACCGAAGTTTTTGCGGGCATGATCTGGGGTAAACCGATTCCCCTTGAGCTGCCGCCCGAACTGCCTCCGGTTCTCAGCGATGCCCTGCACGCAGTCGCAGAAACCTTGCGTGCCCCGGACGATGGCCCGCGTGATAGCGCACCCCTTGATGCCGCCGTAGCGGCAGTCGAGGCGATTCTGCACGGCATGCAAGAGTTGGGTGCCGGGGCGACGTCGCTTATCCCCACGGCCGCGATCGTCATCGATCTGAAGTGCATTTTGGTCGCCCTTCGCCCTGGGACCGAGAGAGATTCTGAAGAGTCTCCCTCGCCCGTCGTTCAGCCCGTCCCATCGCCTGTTCACGCTGCTGAGGTTCCGCGCACAGGAACCTTCTCGTTCCCGCGAGTTTTTCCTTACCCGGGTTGACCTTGGATTAGCCTTCGGTACTGTGAATGGGATTGCAGAAACTATTTCATCCGTCGAATTCGCATTAGGAGGTCATCATGCCCAACGCCATCGAGACTGTCGACGTCAACGTTCCCGTTACCGTCGCGTATAACCAGTGGACAAAATTCGAGGAGTTTCCAAAGTTTCTCAGTTTTGTTGAATCCGTCACGCAGGTGACCGACACTCTCACCGAGTGGAAGGTTAAAGTCGGTGGCGTGGAGCGCGAGTTTGAGGCTCGGATAACTGAGCAGCACCCTGACGAGCGTGTTGCCTGGAACAGCACCGGCGGCCAGGTTGACCACGCGGGAGTTGTCACGTTCCATAAGTTGGCCGCGAACGAGACACGGGTGACGGTACAGCTTGATTGGGAGGCGACAGGGCTGCTTGAGAAGGCTGGGGCCGCTCTCGGTATCGACGATCACGCCATTAAAAAAGACCTCAGGAACTTTAAGGAGTTCATCGAGGCGAAGGGAACCTCCGACGGCGGATGGCGCGGAGATGTGAAGGCCTGACGCTGCCGGAAGACCAACCTCGGCAAGCAGTACTGGATAGAGTCGTCGGTCAACCGGATCAGTGAAGGCAAATATAAAGAAATCGCACCTGAGGCTTCTCAGGAACGATTTCTGGTTTGAGTGGATCTTGCAGTTTTTTGTGGCTGCGAGTTCTTCTTCAGCGCCGTAGCTCCGGCTGTTTTTCTGTTTTCACCTGCGTCGGATGGTCTCGAACGCTGTGTGTTTCACCTTGTCCGGGCGCATGAAGTCAGTCGGGCTCGATTGCTCGGGGCACACCGTGCCGTGTACTTTCGGGTTCTCCTTGCCGGGGACTGCGCTAATGGCTAGGGCATTGCCGGGCGGTCGCCTTCGCGCAACCAGTCGTCGAAGAAAGTCTGGAGTTGCTGGCCTGAGCTCTCTTCCATTACGGCTTCGAATTCCGCAGTGGTCGCATTCGAGTCGTTGTACTCAGTCAGCCACAAGCGGGCGCCGGCGAAGAACGCGTCGTCACCGATCTTCGCGCGCAATGCGTACAGGGTAGCCGCGCCCCGCAGATAGACCGGATTCGCGAAGAGGCTGTCGCGACCCGGGTCTGCGATGTTGAGTGCCCAGCCGTCGTTTGCGTCCAGGTATGCCACCGTGTCGGCGAACTGATTGGAAATTGATGCGGTGCCCTGATGTTCTGCCCACAGCCACTCGATATAGGTCGCCCAGCCTTCGTTCAGCCAGATGTCCTTCCAATCAGACGGGGTCACAGAGTTGCCGAACCACTGGTGCCCCAGTTCGTGCACCACTGTGTTTTCGTCCGCGACCTCGGAGTACACCGGGCGGGTCTGAGTCTCCAGGGCGTAGTCGACCGAGTCGTCGTCGACAATGGCGCCGAACGACTCGAACGGGTATCGCCCGAATTGGGCCTCCAGAAAGGTGATCATCTGGGGCTGCAGCGCGAGTGCCGCCGCCGTTTCTGCAAGGGGCGCGCCCGTCACTCCATCGTCGATCGCATTGATGATCGGCAGACCGTCCGGACTTACGTCGCGGGACAAGGCGTAGTCGCCTACGCTTGCCGTCGACAGGTAGCTGGACATCGGGTCGGATGCCCGCCACGTCCATGTTGTCCAGCCGGCCTTCGTCTTGGGCGCCCCGGCGGGCAGCCCGTTCGCCACAGCTGTCTTACCGGCCGGCACCGTGATGCGGAACCTGTAAGTTGCCTTGTCTTCCGGGTCGTCGTTCACGGGGTACCAGGTCGCCGCTCCATCGGGCTCGTTGACCACCATCGCGCCATCAGCAGTGGTGACCCACCCGTAGAGGGCCCCGGTGGTGTCTAGTGGCCGCCCGGTGATCCCGCCATACTCAATGACGATGGTCGTCGTTTGTCCTGCTTTGAGCTTCGGCCGCAGCCCAACGGTGAGTTCCCAGTATCGGTTTGCATCGTCCTGCTTCTGTGACCACTCGGCGCTGTCTTTGCCTTGCGCTTTCCCGTGCGCCGCCACCTTGCCGTCCACTCGGACCGACGAGACGTCGAGGCCGCGTAAGTCGAAGTTAAGCGACTGCAGATCCTGCTTCGCGCGGAGTGTGATGGTCGCGACGCCGCTGAGGCGGCCTGTGAGGACCGTGGGTTCCGTCGGCGGCATGTAGCGAAGGGCGAGGTCGTAGTGCTGGACGTCGTACCCGCCGTTGCCGGCGTTGGGGAAGTACGCGTCACCGCTTCCAGCCGCGCCGGCCGTAGAGAGCGCCCCGTCCTTCCCAAGGGAGACCTGCGCCGTCTCACTGAATGCGCCAGACCTGACCGTTGTCGGCACGATTGCGACCGCTGGAGCTAACGTCGCCCTAGCGTCGGACGCGTTGGGGGTTACTACTGTTCCGGTTCCGCAGGAGGCCAGAGCGAACACGGATAACCCCGCGAGTGCGACGGTTGTGAGCCTTCTCAATGAATCCAAGGGACATCCCCTTTGTTGGGAGTGAGGTCGAATATGGACTGGCTGGACTGGAGAAAAGCGTGAAGACGATGGTTAAATTCAGGGAATCCACAACTTAGTGCCCATCTCCGGCAACATCAACCGCGCTCATGGAATTGGCGCAGCAAGCACAGTGCACCCGGCATCGTTGCTCCCGCGAGTGGATGTCCGTGGGATCGTGACGCGGGCTCGTCGCGTTGGTTGCCTACGTCGGTGAGTACGCGACTTGAGTCGGCGGCCACTTCCATGCGGTTACGGCAATGGCGATGAGAAGTACCACTTCGATGAAGCTACCGAGGAGGTAGTAGACCCATGAGTCGCGAATGGCCAGACAGGATGAAGACCCAGAGAGAAGGGCGGTCGATGTTAGCTGAGAGCCCAGAGAGGCAGGGTTCCGACGAAGAGACCCAGGGTCATGAGCGCGATCGCCGACGGATGTGACGCTGGGACGTCTCCGGTTCCGAGTCTGTTGGTGATGCGGGCCAGGAGCGCATGGGTTCGTTGGCGAGAGAGCAGGCCGATGACTAGGAGCACTAGGCAGGGTAGGCAGTAGCGGCCGTGAATAGTGCGCCAAAAGGGAATGCAGTCCACGGGGTGAACCACGCGGGCAGTTCGATGGGTTTGCGGGGTCGGGTTCGGAAGCGTCGAACGCCAGCGATAACCACCGCGGCTCCCGCTGCCCCGAAGGCGACATAGCGCAGCGCGAGCACAATGCCGCCGACGGCGCCTGCGGCTGCGCTAGCGCCGAGAAACAGTGCTGCATTCGCCACGAACACGGTTGTGGCCGCGCCGAGAATGGTCACCAGTGCCTTTAGTCCGGGCCGACTGGGTGCAACAAGCAGGATGAGTGTGACGGCGACGATGGTCGCCGGATTGAAGGCGTCGAGAGCCGCTAGGCCGGCAATCGCGCCCAGTAGCGCTCCACTCATTGTCTTGACGCACCACCGGGTCGAGGGATCAGGGCGTCGAGGAGTGCGTCGAGTTGTGCGGGGGTGGGGGCAGGCTCGATGCCGGCGATCACGTTGGCTGCGAGTCCGTCACCGACGAGGCGGATCACCCGTGCGCGTGTTGCGTCGCCCGTTTCCTTCTGAATCATGGCCTCCCACCGAGAGCCGGCTTCCTGCGCGGCGGCAGCGACGTCATCACGGTCGGTCGGACATCGTTGTTGATCGGCCAGGAGATTATCCCGGCGCAGCAGTGAGTTACTGTCGCATCCGGCAAACTCGTTTTCTTCCGGGGCACGACACAACGGTCTCACTGACCGCCGCGGGGTCCGAAACCAGATGTGACGATTCCGGCACCGGTCCCGTCATCCGCTCGCGGGCGTGGATCAGCCAGGGAACGCTGCGTCGTAGACCGCGCGAAGCTCAGCGCTGTCGGCACCGGTGACGCCGCAGCCGGTGATCGTTCCATCGACTGCGCCGACGAGGTAGCTCTGGCCGACCACGAAGGGCACGCCCGAGAAGTCGGAGGTCATCGCGTCGACCTGCGTTACCTCCACGCGGTCGGCGACGTCGCCAGCGAAGCGCTCCCTGACCTCCAGCAGAACGGTGTCGCCCTGGATCTGCAGCACCGTCGCGGCGAACGCCTGCTCCTGCGCCGCGACGGTCGCCGGCTCGAGCCTGAGGCAGCTGCCGCTCGCGAGGCCTCCGTCCATGGGAGGCTGTAACGCCTCGACGGTGGGCTCCGGGCCGCCGACGACGAGGGGCACGACGATTGCGGCGGCGATGGCGAGGCCGGAGGCGATGCCAACCACCGGCATCCAACGCCGCAAGGCGCGTCGCGGCGCCGTGGGGGTGACGGTCGTGGTGCCAGGGGATTGGTCGGTCATGATCTGCTCCATTCTGTGGTCGAGCCATGTCGGCGAGGCAGGGGGCAGCGTGCGGGCCGGATCGGCGGCACGCAGCTGATCGCGCAGCGCACGGTCATCGTCGTGCATCTTCGCTCCCTTCGTCGTACGGTACATGTCCGGTCGGGTCGCCGGATTTCAGTAGCTCCTGCTTGAGGCGAGCCTTCGCACGGTGTAGGCGGATCGCCGCTGCGTTCGCGCTGATGCCGAGCACGACGGCAATCTGCGGGCTCTTCAGCTCGTCCCATGCCCACAGCCGCAGGATCTCCGCGTCGTTTCGACGCAGGCCGGCGAGGGCGGTGGTCACGCGGGCCGTCTTGGCGGCGCTATCGACGGTGGATGCTGCGGGGTTCTCGTCCGCAGCGGCCGGCGGCGGGTCGATGGCAATGATGCGGCCGATGAGACGGATGCGCCGACGCTCGGCGCGTTGAGCGTTGCTGAGGCACTGTCGAGCGACGACGATCGCCCAGGGGAGTGCGTCGTCGGGCACCTCGTCGAGGCGGCGCCAGCACACCAGCAGGGTGTCGCCGATCACGTCGTCGGCCGTCGCGGCGTCGGTGCGGCGGTGCAAATAGCGGCGCACGGGGTCGACGACGAGCACGACGAGGTTACGCATCCGCTTCTCGCGCTCGGTGTCGGTCACAACTCTCATACTGAGGGATGTCCGGCAGGGGCGCGGGGATTTCAGGCGAGGTGCTTTCGCACTGCAGGAGATCGGCGATGACCGTAGGCCGGGTGCAGCGAGAGGATAATTCGGGAAGGCGGCTCTGTCACAAGAGTGGTCACGCCACATGTTCGGTGTGGCGTTTTTCCATGCCGTTTTCCAGGAGGTCCCCTGTCCGCACGACCCTGGCTCATCACCTCCGCTCTCACGGTGGCCGCCATCACCCTTGTCGGCTGCGCCCAGCCCTCGACGGAGTCGAGCAAGCCACCGGTGGCGGAGCCGGCGCGATGGTCTTGCGACGGCGCGAGCGGCCCGGCATCGTGGGCGGAGCTGGACCCCGGCTTCGCGGCCTGCGGCGTGGGCAACGCCCAGTCCCCGATCGACCTGCCCGCGACCGTGCCCGCACCGAGCTCGGTCATCCAGCTGAGCGCGGAGGACGCGGAGGCCGATGTGTTCGACACCGGGCACGCGGTGGAGTTCGAGGCCGACGGCGAGGGCGAGACCCTGACTTTCGCCGGCGACGAGTAAAGTCTGCAGCAGATGCACGCCCACGTGCCGTCGGAGCGCACCGTGAACGGCCTGCCGGCGGCGGCCGAGCTGCACCTGGTGCACGCGGATGCAGCTGGCAATCCACTGGTGCTGGGCATCCTCGTGACCGAGGGGCAAACATCCGGCGCCCTGGCGCCGTTCGTCGACGCGGCCACGCATTTGGCTGACGATGAGGACGTGACAATGGATATCGCGGCCGTGCTGCCGCGGTCGCTGGAGAACTACGAGTACTCGGGCGGCCTGACCACACCGCCGTGCACCGAGGACGTGCAGTGGGTCGTGATGAGCACGCCGATCTCGATGTCGGCGGAGCAGATCGGCACACTTGAAGGCGCACACAGTCACAATGCACGGCCGACGCAGCCGCTGGGGGACCGGGATGTGGTTGGCGGATCCGCGAAGCTCGGGATCGAGGGGTAGCGGCCGGGTCGTTCCGGGCCAGCGCGCCGGGGCTTCCGGGCCCGGAACCCATAAGTGGCGATTGCGGGCAGGCTGAAGTTGGCCAGCAGCAAGGCTTCGCTGGAAGGCCTCGCATCCGCCGCCAAAGTCCGATGGAACTCGACACTGCTAGGTTTGCGGCATGGACGAAATTTCAGTCCGCGACGAAATCGCAGCCTTCGTCGCCGAGCGTAATTGGGCGCAGTTTCACAGCCACGAGAACCTGGCGAAGAGCATCGCCATCGAAGCCGGTGAACTACTCGAGTGCTTCCAATGGAATGCCGAGGGCGACACAGATCGGGTGCGTGATGAACTTGCCGACGTGCTCACCTACTGCATCCTGCTTGCCGACCGCCTCGGGGTCGATCCGAATCAAATTGTTCTTGACAAGCTGGCGAAGACACGCAAGAAGTATCCGGTCGACAAATCGCGGGGGCGCAGCACCAAATATGACGTCCTTTGAAATCGAGCGCTTCGACTTCACCAAGGAAGCGGTCCGCGCGTGGGCGCCACTCGACGACCGCAACACGAACTGGCCGGTTGTCTATGTATTAGACGACGCCAAGATCAGGAGAAAGCCCTCGATCAGGGGCGGACTCAACGATGTATACGTGGGGGAGTCGCGGAACGCTGCGGCACGAATGCGCCAGCATTTCGACTCGTCCGAGAAGAAGCACCTGAGCACAGTTCGGGTCATCGTTGACGCGACGTTCAACAAGTCCGTGTGCCTCGATCTGGAGTCGTACCTCATTCGGATGCTCGCCGGCGATGGCGTCTACCGCGTACTCAACCGCAATGATGGAATCACCGAGGCGGACTACTTCGACCGCGGCCGTTACCGCGAGACTTTCCGCGAGGTGTTCGACGAGCTCAGGCGAGACGGGGTCTTCACCCGGAGCATTCCCGCGATCGAAAACAGCGACCTCTTCAAGCTGTCACCGTTCAAGGCGCTCTCGCAGGACCAGGCCGTCGCCGTCGACGGCATCCTCGAGGGGCTCTTCGACGATCTGGAGGCCGGCACCGACAGCACGATCGTCGTGCAGGGTGACCCGGGCACCGGCAAGACCGTGGTCGCCATCTACCTGCTCAAGCTGCTCGTCGACATTGCGGCCTCGACGCCCGGCGATGACTTGGACAGCGACTCCCTGTTCTCCGAGTTCTTCGTGCCGGGCTATCGGGAGCTCCTCACCGACATCCGGATCGGTCTGGTGGTGCCGCAGCAGTCGCTGCGCGAGTCTATCAAGAAGGTGTTCCGCAAGACGCCGGGGCTGCGGCCGGAGATGGTCATGACCGCGTTCGAGGTCGGATTCGCCGAGGAAGAATTCGACCTGCTCATCGTCGACGAATCCCACCGTCTGAATCAGCGAGCCAATCAACCCTCTGGTGTCCAAAACAGGAACTTCAGCCTCATCACCCAGAAGCTTTTCGGGAGCGACGACAAGACGAAGACCCAGCTTGATTGGATCACGGCGAAGAGCAAGCATCAGATCTTCCTGCTGGACGCGGCGCAGAGTGTTCGCCCGGCCGATGTGCCTGCAGAACTGCTGAACAGCCTCGTGCTCGAAGCGCGCCTGACGAAACGTCACTATCCGCTGATGTCGCAAATGCGAGTGCAGGCGGGTTCGGACTATGTCGGCTATGTCAGGCGCATTCTCGGCGCGACGACCGTGATCAGCCGGCCGCAAGCGGTGGCTCCTGAGCTTTTCGAGGGCTACGACTTTCGGCTGTTCGCCAGCCTCGTGGAGATGCGCGCGGAGATCCGTCGCAGGGATGCCGAGGTCGGCCTCTCACGCTTGCTCGCCGGCTACGCGTGGGCCTGGAAGACCAAGACCGACAAGACCGCGTTTGACATTGAGGTCGGCGACTGTCAGTTGCGCTGGAACAGCACGCAGACCGACTGGATTGCCTCACCGAAGTCCGTGGACGAAGTGGGCTCGATCCATACCGTGCAGGGGTATGACCTCAATTACGCCGGCGTGATCATCGGCCCGGACCTTCGCTACGACGCCAGGGAGAGCAAGCTGGTTATCGATCGGGGCTCGTACTTCGACAAGAAGGGCAAGGAGAACAACGACGTCCTCGGCAAGAAGTACACCGACGACGACCTCCTGCGGTTCATCACCAACATCTATGCGGTTCTTCTGACCCGTGGCATCCGGGGGACTTACGTCTACGTCTGCGACCCAGCACTTCGCGCCTATCTGCGGGGATTCATACCGAACGCTGTGTAACTGGAACTTGCTGGTTCCCCGTTCTGGGGTGTTCGCCTGGTGATCGGCTAATCCCTGCCTCCAATACGTTTCAGATAGGCGTGTCTGCACTCTCGTCGAGCGCTTTGAAATGGGGGATCAGATGATGAAATTTGGCAGGAAAAAACCGGAGCCAACGAAGACTGTCATCAGCACGCCACCCACCACCAAAACGAAGTGGTCCAAGCCGACTCTCAGCACTGGGATCCTCGGCGGCCTGGTCGCTTTCTTCGCTCTGATGTACGCCATCGTCGGTGGATTCCCTGCAACGCTCGTCATTCTTGGAATGGCTGCCATGGTTACGGGGGTGTATGCGATCAGTGGTCGCCAGCTGTGGGCATCAATTCCTACCCGAAAGACAGCTGCACTCGCGCTGGCCGCCAGCCTCGTGTTCTTCATCTCAGGGGGGGTCGCTGCTGCGGCACCAGATGCAGGTGAAACTGCTGTGGCTGAGCAGCCCACGGCTAGCGCGACACCGACTCAGACTCCGACTCCGACTCCGACCCCCGCACCAACACCGGGGACAGAATTCTCGGAAGAAGCACCGGTCGATCCCTCGACAGTCTCCGCTCCAGCTGAGGCCGCATCAGTCGTCACCGTTGATACGAGCTCCACCGATACGACAGCGTTGGCGCTCCTCGCAACCATCCCCGTCAAAGGCAAGGCAGCGAAGACCGGCTACGAGCGCACCGGCATGTTCGGCTCCGCCTGGATAGACGTGGACCGCAACGGATGCGACACCCGTAACGACATCCTCGCTCGAGACTTGAGCCCTACGACCAAGTCGGGGACCTGTCGGGTGATGACCGGTTACTTCGTCTCGCCGTACACCGCCACGCCAATCGCCTTCGTTCGGGGTCAGGACACGTCAGCGTTGGTCCAGATCGACCATGTAGTCGCTCTGTCGAATGCGTGGCAGACGGGCGCTCAGCAGCTCACTCAGGCTCAGCGCGTTTCTCTGGCCAACGATCCCATGAATCTCCTCGCTGTCGACGGTCGCTCCAACGCTCAAAAGGGCGACGGCGATACCGCCACCTGGTTGCCGTCGAACAAGGCGATCCGCTGTGGCTACGTCGCACGTCAGGTGTCCGTCAAGGCGACGTATGGACTGTGGGTCACTCAGGCAGAGCACGACGCCATGACCAGCATCCTCGGCTCCTGCACTGGTGAAATGGCACTGACCTCCTCGTTCACGCCGGCACCAGCTCCGGTTGTTATTGCCCCGCCGGCTCCGGCACCCGCTCCTGCTCCAGCACCGGCACCCGCTCCTGCACCTGCTCCTGCACCTGCTCCTGCACCCGCACCTGTCGAGGTCACCTACGCGAACTGCGACGCTGTGCGCGCTGCGGGAGCGGCACCGCTGTATGCGGGAGAACCGGGTTACGCACCCAAACTCGACCGCGACGGTGACGGCATTGGCTGCGACACCTGATGAATCACTGACTTCATTCTGGACGACCTCACTGGTCGCGAAACCACGCGGATCTGCACAGCTACCGGCTGACCAGGCGAGTAGGGGGCGGATCCCCGAACGCCACGCTCTGCTCGATGTCGAGGGTCAACGCGTCATCCCGAAACTCGAGCGTGTACGTGCGCGAGAACGGCGTGCCCACGTTGTGCGCCCGCACGACCAGAGTGCTGGGGGAGACCCACGCGCCGCTCGCCAGTACCCGGGCATCGGCGGATGCCACCCATTCGCCGTGGCCGAAGGCTAGCCGCCGGCCCACGCCGCCACGGATGATCGTGAGCAGTCCCGGCTCGAAAGTTACCGCGGTCACGTCCGCATCGTCGAAGTCGAAGCGGACGCCCGCCACCCGCGCCGCCGTCTGTGACGTGGGTTCGCCCACGACGGTCGGCAGGGTGAGGCCCGCCAGCTTTCCGGCAAGACCACTCGGTATCTCTGCGAGCGGCTGGTCGGTGAAAGCGGGCAGCAGGTGTTCCCAGACGAGATCGAGCGCGCGCTGCGCGGCCGGGAGCGCCGCAGTCAGCACGACCACGGCATCCGTTTCTGGAAGCACGAGGCAGACCTGACCGAACGCTCCGTCAGCGCGGTAACCGGTCGGCCGGTTCCGCCAGAACTGGTAGCCGTAGCCCTGACGGCCGTCGACGTCGTGCTCGGTGCCCGACGTGTCCACCTGCACCCGGGTGGCCTCGTCGATCCACTCCGCCGGCACGAGTCGCGTGCCGTTCCATTCGCCGCGTTGCAGCAGCAGCTGGCCGAAGGTCGCGAGCTGCTCGGTCGTGAGGGAGAGCCCCCAGCCGCCGGCGTCGATGCCGCGCGGGCAGGACTCCCACGTGGCGCCGATGATGCCGAGCGGGTCGAACAGCCGCGGGGTGAGGTAGTCGAACAGACGCTCTCCGGTGAGCCGCTGCAGGATCGCCGAGAGCAGGTAGCTCGCGCCGCTGTTGTAGACGTAGTGGGTGCCCGGCGCGAACTCGAGGGGCTGGGCCAGGATGGTGCGCGCCCAGTTGTCACCGTGCGAGTCGTCGGCGAGGGACACCGTATCGGTCGGATGCCCCGTGGTCATGGTGAGCAGATGGCGCACAGTCAGCGCGGCCAGGTGCGGGTGGATCTGCTTGGGCAGGTCGTCTGGTAGCAGGTCGACGACGAGGTCGTCGAGCGTGAGCCGGCCCTCGCCGATGGCGAGCCCGACGGCGGTCGAGGTGAAGCTCTTGCTCACCGAGAACATGAGGTGCGGATGCTGCGCCGCGAAGGGATACCACCAGCCCTCCGCAATGACGCAACCGTGTCGAACGACCATGAGGCTGTGCAGGCTCTCGAGCTGCGCCTCCGCCGCGGCGATGAAATCGAGAATGGCGGCGGAGGAGATTCCCTCGGCCTCGGGGGTGCTGCGGGGGAGCGGGGTCATGGTTCAATTGTGCCGGGTCGAACGGATTCCGGTACTCGGGCTCGGACGGCTTGCTGAAGTTGCGCATCCAATCGGCCCGGTCGAAAAAAGTCTTGAGATCGCTCGGAGGTTGGTTCAAGTTTGCCCCTGTTCACGCGCGTCGGATTGTCTTAAATGCTAAGCGAATCGCCCCCCTCGGGCAGTATGTGGCCCATACCGAGACCGTCGGGCCCGTAGCGGTGTTCCACCGGTCTCGTCGGATGCGATGTGTTTGGCTCAATCCGGCTTCCGCACAGTCCCTAACTGGGGTATGTACAGTCCGGACCCTTATTGACAGGATCTTCAAGATCTCGCCACCGACACCTAGCGGCGGCATGGTCTTGCTCGGAGGAACTTGCACCCTCGAGAAACCCGACTAGCAAAAGGCCCCTGTCTTGATTCCTGTCAAATTTCGCGTTGGTGCGATCACGGCCCTGAGCGCCATTATTCTCGCTGTGTGCGTTTCACCCGCTTCTGCCGCTACTAATTCGCTAACGATCACCCCCACCGAGTGGAACGTCGTCGGGTTGGACAGCAACAGTGTTACGTCAGGGCCCAACCAGTTTTCGGTTGGTGCCAAGGTATGCAACGTAACCGGCACGGCGGTTAGCGGTGTTGACGTGGCATGGAATTGGACGACTGCCAATACCTACATCAATCTCGACAGCACTGCGACAAAAAGTGTTCCCGCTATCGCTGCCAATTCGTGCACGAAGCTATGGTGGACGGTCGAGATCACACGCGATGCGGCGGCCTACAACGCCAAACGTGGCTTCACGATTTCGGCTGCGGCCCCGGGAGTCACCACCGTGAGCACCCCGACGACACGCGAGATTTACGTTGAGAAGCTCGTCTCTCAAAACCGCAACGCAGTGACCTCCGTGACAGGACCGACAAATGTTGTTGTCGGTCAGACAGTCAGCTACTCACTGACGGGAAAGACTGCCACACAGGGTTACGAGCAGCTGTCCGCTGGGCCCTCACTTGACGGCACCATTTTTGAAATTCTGTCCGTGACTGGCACCTATACGCAGCCAGAAACAGGGGCCGGCGGTCCGCCGACCGCCGGTTTCTACGCCAACGCGTGCACATGGGACCCGGTTACGACAAGTGGGTCCTACAGGTCCTGTCTAGGGACGGGCAAGGCAGGCGGCAACTCGATCGTGGTCACGGTCACGGCCTTGGTAAAAGCTCCAGGTACCGGTCTTGTCAATGCAAACATCTACGACTATTCGGGCTCCTCGTACCACTACAACTCCGATCTCGGCACGTATACCAAGTCCGTCACCGCCACGAACCCGGTGGTCCAGTCTCCGCCGGTGGCTGTTGATGATGGGCCGTTTGCGGCGACTTCTGGGGTGGCCCGTACGGTTGATGTTCCGGCGAATGACACTGATGTTGATGGCGACCTGGATCTGACATCGGTCGTGGTCACGACACCGCCTGCCCACGGGACGACGTCGGTCAACGCGACCACGGGTGTTGTCACGTACACGCCGTCGGGTTCGTATGTCGGCTCGGACTCGTTCGAGTACCGCATTTGTGATGGTCGACCGGTGTGTGACACCGCCACGGTGACCCTCAACGTCACTGCAGTTCCGGTGGTTCAGTCTCCGCCGGTGGCTGTTGATGATGGGCCGTTTGCGGCGACTTCTGGGGTGGCCCGTACGGTTGATGTTCCGGCGAATGACACTGATGTTGATGGCGACCTGGATCTGACATCGGTCGTGGTCACGACACCGCCTGCCCACGGGACGACGTCGGTCAACGCGACCACGGGTGTTGTCACGTACTCGCCGTCGGGTTCGTATGTCGGCTCGGACTCGTTCGAGTACCGCATTTGTGATGGTCGACCGGTGTGTGACACCGCCACGGTGACCCTCAACGTCACTGCAGTTCCGGTGGTTCAGTCTTCGCCGGTGGCTGTTGATGACAGCTCGCCGGCCGTCTCCGGTGTCACCTTATTGATTGATGTCGCGGACAACGATTCGGACGTCGACGGAAATCTCGATGTCACGACCGTGTCGGTGACTGTGGCGCCATCACACGGTGTCTTCTCGGTCGACCCTGTTTCTGGTGAGATCAGATACACCGCGGACTCGTTGTACACGGGGACCGATACGTTTACGTATGAGATCTGCGACACCACAGACCGTTGCGACACCGCAATCGTCACAGTCAGGGTTACGGCTCCTCCGGCAACCAGTACGCCACCAGTTGCTGCAGACAACGACGTGACCACGACTACCGGCAAACCAGTAGTCATCGATGTCCTCGACAATGACACTGACCGTGATGGTGATCTTGACCCGACTTCGGTCTCGATCGTTGCCGGACCCAGCCACGGCACCGTCGATGTTGACCCTGATGTCGGAGAGGTAACTTATTCGCCCGACTCCAGCTACACCGGCACCGTCTCCTTCACCTACAAAGTTTGTGACGTTGACGGCAATTGCGACACCGCCACTGTCACAGTGAAGGTCGGCGTGGTAGGCGGTCCGCCAGTCGATGCTGGTCGATCTCTCGCAGCCACGGGCGCCGACCCTGGCCAACCGATAATTCTCGCGACTCTGCTCTTCCTGACGGGACTTCTTCTCGTCCGCAAACGCCGCCGGTCTTTCTCAGGAAACCTTCTTCGAGTAGATCGGTTCACCACCACCTAGGCGATGGCCCAAGATGAGTGCTGTTTGTGAAGACAGATCCAACACGCTCTCGACCACTTTTGACGATTCCATGCGTCCGTTGACGGTGCAAAGTTCACTCGGTTCTTGGCTCCCTCTTCCCCCTTGGTTTTTCTTTGAGCGCGAGCTGGCAGAAATTCGAAGTAGGGCAGGATGGTCTGATGAAGATATACAACCCTCCGCGTACAAATCTGCAGGCATCCAATGTCATTCTCGGGATGATGAGGATCTCGGACATGGACGATGAGGAGATCCGCGCTCTCGTCGGCACCGCGCGGGATGCCGGCATCAATTTCTTTGATCACGCCGATATCTACGGTGGCGCGCACGGCTGCGAAAAGCGGTTCGGTGACGCGGTCACGTTCACGGACGCAGAGCGTGAGGCGGTCATCATTCAGTCAAAGGTCGGCATCCGTCAGGGCTTTTTCGATTTCTCCAAGGAGCACATCCTCCGCTCGGTCGACGAGTCTCTCGCGGCGCTGAACATCGACTACCTGGATATCTTGCTGCTGCACCGTCCGGACACTCTGGTCGAGCCCGAGGATGTTGCTGCGGCGTTCGACGCGCTGCACGCCGCGGGAAAGGTGCGCAACTTCGGTGTCTCCAACCAGACGCCCGGGGTGATCGAACTGCTGAAGCGTTCGGTCAACCAGCCGCTGGCCTTCAACCAGGTGCAGCTGAGCATCACCCACGCGCCGTTGATCGCGCAGGGAGTTGCTGCCAACATGGCAGGGCTGGACCAGTCGATTGACCGCGACAACGGGCTCCTCGAGTACAGCAGACTGAACGACATCACCCTGCAGGCCTGGTCGCCGTTCCAGAGCGGCATCTTCGACGGCGTGTTCGTGGGCGACCGGGAGAATTACGGCCCGCTCAATGACGCCCTCGATGACATCGCCGCCGCCCACGGGGTCACGCCGACGGGGATCGCGGTCGCCTGGATCACCAGGCACCCGGCCAACATTCAGGTGGTCCTGGGGACGACCAAGCCCGCGCGAGTGGTGGAGTCTGCCGCAGGATCCGAAATTCCGCTCAGCCGTGAGGAGTGGTACCGCCTCTTCACGACCGCTGGGCATGTCCTCCCATAAACAGGAGCGCTCCACATCGTCTTCCTGACCCCAGATGCAGGTAACCCCGGCGGCCAGCGACGCGATGAATTGCACGAGGGGTCGTGCAGCTTGTCGGCCGTGCCGCCGGGAATCACCCGCCTACGCTACGTCGACAATGATGACCCGAGAAGGGCGTGCCGTCGGCAAGGTGGACATCACGCCAATGAGGTCGTCGGCGAGTTCAGGTGGTGAGCGCAACACCCTGAGTTCTGTGGGGTGTTGTTGTTGGCTCGACCGTTGTCGCCTTTGAGCGTTCGTTTGTCGCTTTGGGAGGAGTTGGACGCGGGGCTGTCGGTGGCCGTCGCGACGCAGGCTGCGCCGTTCGACGACCTGGGATCAGGGAGCGGAGATATCCCGACACCAGGAAATTACCATCGCGACCGGGATGTTCGTCTCGGTCTGAAACTGCAGATACTCAGCCATTTCCGAACCCTGGTCCCAGGTCAATGATTTTCGTAGGTGCGCCGGCAGCCCTGACATGGCCTGACCGACGCGTTCACGGACGGTGGCGGCGTCGCGTTTGCCGTTCAGGAGCACGAGCAGGAGCATGCCAGTGGTGCGTTCCACGAGGGTCGCAATGGCTGAACGGTTAAAGGTTCCGCAGACGAGGTCGCCTTCGCAATGGCCGGGAACCAGTCGGGTGTCGACCTCAACAGGGCGCTCGCCCAGCAGCGGGCCGGAGAACCTCGAACGCCGTTTCGTCGTGTGACGGTGGGTCGGACGCCCGCGGCGCCCGGTTCGGAGGTGACGGGCCATTCCCCGGGACAGCCCGTTTGCGTGCGGCGAATACAGAGCCCGATAGATACTTTCGTGCACGACGTCCATCTCGGGCTGTCCCGGGAAATCGATCCGCAGCTGGTGACTGATCTGCCTGGGTCTCCACTGTTGAACGCGGGCAGCAGTTGCGCCTGTGGAGATTCCTTCAGCTAGTCGCCATTCACACGGTTTCCGGTGAGATCATCCGCAGGGATGGTCTCCCCATCGCGTTTACTCCACGGGAATTCGGTTCTCCTGACTGGAAATGCAGGTGGTTTGGTTGCTCCTCAGCGTGCCGCGTACTGTTGACGATTCTGGCGGCCAAGGTGGGGAAATATTTGGAGTGGAACGGACTCACTTGGCGCGACGACGGCCGCCAAGAGATCGAACGCCTCCTGGCCACCAACAACTTCCCCAAATCCACCGGTCGGCTCTGTCGGTTAAGCGCGGCTGAAACGCACCCGCCAGAGCTCCGGGCCTCGTTCGATGTAGCTCACGTCGAAAGTGTTTGGCTGGCTCTGCTGAAGTTCCGCCAGCATCCGTTGGGGGTCGTGCGGTTCGATCACGTCCAGGGCGAACCCCGGCACAACGGCGTCGAGCGCGCCGAAGACGGCCGCGTGCCGGATGGCGTGCGGGATGGTGCGGGCGTCGAGCACGATGGTGTCCGTCCCCTCGGTCGTCCCGTCACGGCCCCCATCTGCCGTCGGCTTGCCGAGTGCAATCGGCGGAGGACGCCGCGCCGGAGCAATGAGCTTCGCCACGGTGAGCAGGATGACCGCGTCTTCGACAGCCTCCAGCGAGTTGCGGCCCGGCGGCATCGTGATCAGGTCCCCGCGCCATCCAGACCACGATGCGCCACCCGAGGTGAGAACGACCCGCCCCTCGAGGACCTGCACGGTTGCTTCAGCCAGGTTGTCGTGTTCTCCAAGGCGTCGCCCGGCACGGAGCGCGATCAGCGTTTGCCGGAGGACGTGCACGTGGCCGCCGTAAACGGTCTCCGCGCTGCGACCGCTGGATGCGTCCCGTGCGTGATTGAGATGGTGGCGCACGAGTGCGGTGAGCGACTTCTTTTGCATGTCGTTCTCAACTTCCATTTCCCTCATGCTGCGCTACCGCTGTGCGCGTGTCAACGGTGCTGTGATTGCCGCGCGTGGCTGGTCGGTGCCGCCCGTTCTCAGTTCGGAGTCGGCCACGCTGCCAGCGCGTGGAGTCTGCTGATTTTCGAGGATCTCATGCTTGTAGATCTCCGTTTTCCGCGCGGTCTAGGCGCATAGTGCCGCGGTTGGGTTGAAGGTCAATTAGATGGTGAAGGGGTGGTCCGTTGGCTTGGGGAGGGCAGCTGCGTCTCACCTTCAAGAAACGATCGACGGCTGCTGCTGCGGCGCGACCTTCAGCGAAGGCCCAGACGATGAGCGACTTCCCCGGCCAGCATCACCGGCGACGGACACGCCCTCGTGGCTGGTCTGGTACTCACCGTGACATGCGACATTGAGATCGGTCGGGCACTGGGGGCGGTTACCGTCACAGAATGAAAATTTGCCGCAAAATGAAACTGCGCGGGCCTATTTGGTTTCCTCAGGAACGGCGGCTCCGCGCGCGCTCCGGGTGCGCAGCCACGGGATGAGGCCACCGACGAGGAGCATCTCGATCTGCCGGGTCGAGAGTTCGTGGCGCACGGAGTAGACCTCATCACGGGTTGTGTTGCGCACGAGGATCTCCGTTCCGTTCGAGAGAGCCTCACGAATCCCGTCGAGCACGAGCACGTCATCCTGCGCGATGCGATCGTGATCGGCCGCATCGGCGAACTGGAGCGCCAGCGCGCCGAAGTTGGCCAGGTTCTGCCAGTGGATGCGTGCGAACGAGACCGCCAGCACCACCCTTAATCCTAGGAAGCGCGGGGTGATCGCGGCGTGTTCCCTAGAGGAGCCCTGCCCATAGTTGGCACCGGCGACGATCATGTGGCCGGTCGTATCTCGGGTTTGGGCAGCGCGAGTCGGGTAGGTCGGGTCGACTTGGTCGAAGGTGAATTCGGCGAGCTTGGGGACGTTGCTGCGGAAAGGGAGCACGCGCGCACCCGCCGGCAGGATCTCATCCGTCGAAATGTCATCGCCCACGATCAGGGCGACAGGTGCCTCGATGTGCTCGGAGAGCGGTCCGAAGACCGGCAACGAGGAGATGTTTTCGCCCTTGACCAGGTGCACCGCTATGGATTCCTCCGGCGGCAAGGGCTTCTCGAGCATCGCCAGGTTCACGCTCGACACCGCCGGAAGTGTGATCTGGGGATATTCCAAGCCGAAGAGCCCGGGCAGGTCCCGCGGATCGGTGATCTGTCCCGTCAGCGCGGCGGCGGCCCCCGTCTCCGGCGAACATAGGTAGACCGAGTCTTCCTGGGTGCCCGAGCGGCCGGGAAAGTTGCGCGGCATCGTGCGCAGGCTGATGCTGCCATTCGCCGGGGCCTGGCCCATGCCGATGCAGCCCATACAGCCGGACTGATGCAGCCGAGCGCCCGCCCCGATCAGATCCAGGGTGGCCCCCATGATGGTCATGTCCTGCAGAATCTGCCGGGAGCTGGGATTCACGTCGAGGGACAGGCCGGGGAATGACTGCCGCCCCTTCGTGATCGCGGCCACGATCGCGAAATCGCGCAGGCCCGGATTCGCGGACGACCCGATCACGACCTGTCCCACCGGGCGCCCCGCCACTTCGCGCACCGGCACGACGTTGCCGGGCGAGCTGGGAAGCGCGATCAACGGCACGATCGAAGCCAAATCGATCTCCCCGGTCACGTCGTAGGTCGCATCCTCGTCCGCGAGCAGTTCGGTGAAATCCTGCTCGCGCTGTTCGGCGCGCAGGAAGGTTTGCACCTGATCGTCGGCCGGGAAAACGGTGGTGGTCGCGCCCAGTTCGGCGCCCATATTGGCGATCACGTGCCGATCCATCGCGGTCAGGGTGGCGAGGCCGGGGCCGTAGTACTCGACGATCCGGTTGACGCCGCCCTTGACGCCGTGCCGGCGCAGCATTTCGAGGATGACGTCTTTGGCGCTGGTCCACGGCGGCAGTTGCCCGGTGAGCTTCACGCCCCAGATTTCGGGCATCCTGATGTACAAGGGCGCGCCGGCTATGGCCAGGGCCACCTCGGTGCCGCCGACGCCGATGGCCAGCATCCCCAGCGAGCCGGCGGCCGGGGTGTGGCTGTCGGAGCCAACCATCGTCTTGCCGGGGATGCCGAACCGCTGCATATGCGTGGGGTGCGACACCCCGTTCCCGGCCTTCGAGAACCACAGGCCGAACCGCTGGCAGGCGGAGCGGAGAAAGTCGTGGTCCTCCGCGTTCTTGCTGTCGGCCTGCAACAGGTTGTGGTCGACGTACTGCACGGAAACCTCCGTGCGCGCGCGGTCCAGTCCCAGCGCCTCCAACTCCAGCATGACCAGGGTCCCGGTCGCGTCCTGGGTGAGGGTCTGGTCGATGTGCAGGCCGATTTCGGTCCCCGGCACCATCTCCCCGGAGACCAGGTGCGACGCGATGAGTTTCTGGGCGACGTTGTATGCCACGGTGAGCTTCCTTACTCGATAGCGGTGCCCGCCGACATACGGCGGTAGCGAATTGGCCTCCGGGGCATTCCGCTCGTCCCCAAGGTAGGCCACTCGTGGCGCTGGGGCTAGCTTTTCCAGGGAGAATGGACGTCCTCTGTACTGGAAAGATGGACCGGGAAGACGGGGCTTTGGGAGGGGGTGGACGCGGGGCTATCGGGCGCCGTCGCGGCGCAGGCTGCGGGGGTGTCGCGTCCTACTGAGTATCGGTGGTTTATTAGAAGGTGCTGCCATCACCGGTTCAGGATTTCAGTGTCGCCAGTGTCGGACTTTGATCGTTGCGAGATCGAGAAGAGATCGGATTCCAGCTCGCCCGGGGTCACGGGGTGCGTCGCATCGCAGCGGCGCTGGGCCGGGCACCGTCGACGATCAGTCGGGAGGTGACCAGAAACCGAATCACTGGCCGGTATGTGCCCTCGCTCGCGCAGGAGCAGACCTGGGCAAGGGCTCGCCGGCCAAGAGCCCGGTAGCTAGACGGGTTAGCGTTACGGGAACAGGTCACCGTGATGCTCACCGATCGGTTCAGCCCGGAACAGGTTGCGGGTCGACTGAAAGTCGAGCATCCGGAGAATCTGGAGATGCAGGTGTCACACGAGACGATCTACCAGGCCCTCTACGTTCAAGGTCGTGGATCGTTGCGCTTGGAAGTTGCCGCCGCGTTGCGGTAAGGGCGGGCAACACAGCGACCGCAGAGGTCGGAGGGTCCGGGATCCTCGAGAACGTTGCCGCCGAGCTCAACCGCCGGCCCCGCACACGCCACGGCTACCGAACGCCCGCAGAAGTCCTCGCCACACTAATCTCGAATCGAACAAATCAAACCGGTGTTGCACACACCACCTGAATTCGCCGCCCGGGTGAACCGAGACCACGCGGATGCTCGCCGAGCCGATACGGTCACGCGCAGGGGAACCATTCCGAGATTGCGTTGGCGGAACGGCGATGCGCGATGAATCGGCGGGTCACTTCAGCGATCGCATCCGCAAGCGGGAAGATGTTTCCCGTTACGAATTGGTCGTCGTGGTCGGCGGCAACGGGATGCCAGTAAACGCCGTCGGCGGTGATCGTCACCTCGGGTATGAGCGAGTCAACGGTCAGTTCTATGCCGGACTCAGCGACTCCGCGGTGGGCGAGTGCGCGGATTACCTGGTCGTCCCGCAGGATACCGAGAGTATCGAGAAAGGCGTGAAACGGCGCAAGTTCGTGCATCTGGTCGGCCGGCAAGGTGGCTGCGACCTTGACTCGAAATCCCTCGTCGTGTGCGATTTGGATGCCCGCGACGGCCCTGGCCCAGGACCCGGAGCCGCGGTGGCTGTCATGGATCTCGGATGTGGCAGAGTCGAGACTGATCTGCAGCACGAGCTGGGAGCGGTCCATTCGACGCAGGCGCTCGCGCCGCCTGCCGTGAAAAAGCATGCCGTTGGTGAGCAACGTCGTGGGCAGTTTGTTCGTGCAGGCATTGACCAACTCGTCGAGGTCATTCAGCAAGAACGGCTCTCCGCCGGTGAGGATGAGCTCTTTGACGTCGGCATCTGCAGCCTCGTGCGCGATCTGCCGGACTCGATCCATTCCGATGGCTCTCCGCTCTGCCTTCGGAGACGACCGAACGCAGCAATAGTCGCAAGCCAGATTGCAATCGAAATTGGTATATACCCAGACCCGGGATCCTGGGAGCTGACCGGGATCGAGCCCGGCGAGCGGGTCGGGCGAGCGGCCGTGGAGCACGGTGATGGCCGACCCCACCATGCTGACGATCTCATTCCCACTCGAAAGGCACCACGCTGAGATGAGTTCCAGGGCGGCGTCCCGATCGCATGTCCCGAAGTCGACAGAAGCCGTACGGCCTGTTGCCACCCGGCTCACGTTCTCGACCAGGTCGAGGAGCAGGCCCGCGCCTACCGGAGGGCTCGCGGTCACCATCGGTCCGATACTTTCTGTTCCCGCACGGCCGCGATGAGCGAGGCATACCCGTCAAGTTTCGGCGACACCCACGCCCGCAGGCCTTCCATCTCGAGGATTCGCTGATGTTCGAGGTTCTCCCAGTCCATCGCGAATAGGTTTGCCACCCACTCGTCCGACCGGTCGATCGTCAGCGACGGCATGGCGGTAAAGGTGCAGTGGCTGTACTCGGGGGAGATCCAGAAGGACTCGAACGCGCCGGGGAGGAGCTCACCGCGACCGATCGCTTGCCACGTGTTGATGCCGATCGCCGCAGCATCCGCCCGATCCTCGAGCACCGCGCGAAGGGCGTCGAGTTCGCTCCTGCCCGTATCACCGTGTTTCCCGACATCGCTATTGATGCGAGTGAGATCGACATCCGTCTCGCCGATCCCCGCCTCACGCAGAAAATGCACGGGAAGGATGGCGGCTTGCGCTGAATCGCGTGACCCCAGGGCAAGTCGACGTCCACGAAGACTCTCCAGCCCGGTGAAACCGCTGCCTGCTCGGGCGACGAACACCGTCTGGAACACAAGGTCCGTATCCCGGGACGCGAGTGCACGGCATGCTCCATCCGTCTGGGCGACGGTGCGCACCCAGGCCAGGTTGGTATTCCACGCAAGATCGATTGTTCCCGTGATGAGGGAGTCCACCAGACTCGCATAATTTGAGAACAGCATGAAGTCGATCGGCGTTGAGGTCTCGGCGAAGTAGTCTCGCATCCCTTCCCAGATGGGTACGACATTGGGAGAGTACGCAACGGAGCCGATGATCAGGGGCGCACTCATGCTGCAGCACCCGCAGAGGCAGTGTCACGAGTTTGGGCGGAGGGTGCCGCGGCGGTTTCCGGGGCGTCGAAAAGTGGGCGGCCAGTGATCGCCCTGCCGTAGAACTCATAGAGCACATCGGATGTCGGAGCCATCACGTGGCCCGCGCGGGCATCGCGAAAGTACCGATCTATTTGCAGGTGCTCCGAGAACGCCGCACCGCCGCAGACGCGCATCGCGGCATCCGTAATTCGCAGTGCGGCATCGTTCGATGATGCCTTGCTGCCGAGCACGAATAGGGGGGTATCCTCCTGCGGGTCAGCCACGCGACCAGCGGCCCGATCAAGGTACGCGCTCGCATTCGCGAGATCGATTGACATCTTCGCCAACTGCGCCCGAATTGTCGGTAGCGCTGACAGGCTTTGGTCGAGATGCTCCAGCCGGGTTCCCACCGTATGCCTCACCGCTGCTTCGACGGCCGCACGGCTGAGCCCGATAGACACAGCCGAGTTGCCGAGATTGAACCACGGCAAAACAGAACTCATCATGAGCCCGAATCCGCTACCGGCCGTCCCGAGACGGAATCCCTCGGAAGAATCCATGTCGATGGTCATCGGGCTCGAGGAGTTCCCACGCAATCCCATACCGCTCCACGGCCGGTCAACGCTGAGCCCCGGGCTATCTGCCGGGACCGCGAACAGGTCGACGGTCTCGGCATCCGCAGTCCCGGTAGAGATGATGTAGACATCCGCGTGGCCTGCGGAGGTCACCCAACTCTTTTTCGCAGAAATATGCATTCCGTCTGACGTCGAGGTCGCGCGCGACACCGGAGTCCAGAAGTGTGAGCGGGAACCCGCTTCAGAGAACGCGAGGGAGGCAAGAGAGCGACCGCTGGCGAGATCCTCGAGGAGTGCGGGCATCCCCGCTGGCGGTGCGGCTGCGACGGGCATGGAAGCGCTCACATGCATCAGATAGATCATGGAGGTCGACCCGCACGCTCCCGCAAGCTGGCTGATGACCTCAACGAGCTCGCGTGGCCCCGCACCAAGACCACCAGCCTCAGTGGGCAGAGTGAGTCCGAGCAAACCGGACTCGCGCAGGGCCGCCACGGCCTCATGTGGAAAACGCCCATCCGCATCTACTGCGTGGGCGTGAGTTCGTGCAACGTCGAGCACGGGCTGAACGCGTGAATTCAGGTCCATTGAGGCTTACCTTTCGTCGGAATCGTGGGTGCGAATGAGCGAACGGACAGCGCGGGCGAGCATGAGAAGCCCGATTCCGAGACCACCGGTGACCGCCATGGTAGAGGCGTCGCCCCCCAGCGGCCTGAAAGACGCTGCGAGCCCTGCGAGTTGCACGAGCGCGGCGACGGTCAGCAGAACACCGGCGGCAGCGTAGAGCGCGGGGCGCCGAGTGGTACCGCCGGCGATGGCGAGTGCGCCACTCACAAGTAGAACGACAGCACCAGTTGCCCCGATGTGCACGAAGTCGAATTCGGTCGGAAGCTGGGCGCCGAACACAAAGCCCGCAAACACAAGTGAGGCCAGGCCGAGAAGAACGCTACCGCGGTCGAAGACGCTCGAGCCGGCTGGTGATCGCCTCATGACAGCCTCATCATCAGTCGGGCCGCGCGCCCTGAGGATTGCACCCACTGCTGGCGAAGGACACCGTCGATTCCATAGCTTCGCCCAGCTGCGGTCGCGAAGATCGCGAGGTGAGCGAGCGCCATGAGATAGTACGACCAGTGCCATTCGTTCGGGGCGAAAAGTACTGAAAGCGTGATTGCCAGGGTCTGGCCGATGCCGACGACAGCCCAGAAACGCGTGGCGAGGCCGATGAGCAGAAAAGCCCCGAGTCCGCCTTCGACGAGGAGGGTGAACCACCCGAAGACCTCGATATTGGGCAGGATGACGGCTTCGACGAGTGAGGAGTAGGGCGGTAGAACAGGACGGGCGATCGCCTGGCTCGCCCAGAAGTAAAGTCCGTTCTCCTGTGCTCGGCCGAAGTCCGGAGGGATCTTCCAGGCGACATTCTGGATCCACATCAGTGCAACACCGACGCGGAGCACCGCGACCATAACCCCTGTCGCGCGGGAGACGGGAACCGCGACAACCGGCGCATCATTGACTCGGGACATGAGAACCATTCATCTCCAGCATCCAAGCGGCACGGACAGCAAACCGCAATACCGAGAAGATGGAAAATCCCAAAAAAAACTTCCCGTCGAAATCCCATCATTTGCCCGACCGTGTTGTGCCATCCTTTCGGAAACGGCCTCTGACGCGCAGGCCGAGACAAAGCGACTGAAGCAGCAAATCGTCGAGTTGGACTATTCAGTCCCGGTAGGCGTTTGCTTCGGACGGCCGCTATTTCTGCGTTGGCGGAGCAGTGCCCACGCTTCTGGGGGTCGCGACGATCGGCCTTGCGCTTGGCCTGCTGACCGGGCGCCGGATGGGTGTCCTTGCCCTCAGACAAGGGCGTGCGCTCGGCAAGGTGGTCGTCACTCCGCAGGGATCAAAACCGGCGACCTGACGCTCACACGTTCAGGACTTGCCCAACCGTCGCACCGCCGTCGGCGATGAATTCGGTGCCCGTGGAGTAGGTTGCGTCGGCGACCAGGTACAGAATCAGCTTCGCCACCTCCTCAGGCTCGCCAATGCGCGGGATCGGCTGCCCGGCGTACATCTCCAAACTTTCCATACCGGCGGTCATCGGTGTACGGATGCCGCCCGGGTGCACCGAGACTACGCGGATGTTGTCAGCGCCGAGATCCAGGGCCGCGGCTTTTGTAAGTCCGCGCACTCCCCACTTGCTGGCAACGTAGGCGCTCAGGTTGGAGTAGCCCATGATTCCCGCGGTGGACGACACGTTGACGATGACGCCTCCGCCGGCAGCTTTCATTGATTCAGCGACCGAGCGGATGCCCAAAAAGACTCCGGTCAGATTGATGCCGATGACGCGGTTCCACTCCTCCAACTCTGTAGTGGCAACAGGCGTGAACGCGACGATTCCGGCGTTGTTGATGAGGATGTCAATGTGACCGACGGTGGAGTCGACGTCGGCCACCACCTGCTTCCACTGCGCCTCGTCTGCCACGTCGAGGTGTCGGTAGACGCCGCCAATCGAATCTGCCAGCGCCTGGCCGGCGTCATCGGCTATGTCGGCCACGATGACCCGGGCTCCCTCTGCTGCCAGCAGCGTCGCATCCGCCGCGCCCATGCCCACGGAACCGCCTGTCACCAGCGCGATCCTGCCGTCGAGTTTTCCCATGATCGGTCTCGATTCTGTTTTTCTCGCCCCGCTCGGGTCGCAAGACGAACGTCTCGCCACATTAGCCACGTTCATTGACAGCGGGCTACGTTGGCGCCATGCGAAAACTCTTCGTCTCGGCACGAGATCAAGAAATAGAGACAGAAGTATGCTCCCCTGACGATGAGCGTCAGGACGAGCGGGGGTGTGGAGCGGAGTGCCAGTGTTGCTCTGGCCCGCATGATAAATTCGAGTGTTCCGGTACCGGAGCATGACAGCACGCAGAACATCGTCGAGAGGCTCAAGCATGAGCGAGAAACTGAGCTTCCGAGTCCGACGCCTCAATAAGAAGCATCGAACCGCTTTCGTCGCGTTGTTCGCTGAACACCCGCAGGCCGAAGTCGATGACGCGCCTGAGATCTATTTCGACGACACCATCGAACTCCAAATTGAGTCCATGGCTCTGGCCCTCGTCGCCGAAACCGATGACGGCCGGCTTCTCGGCGCTCTTGTCACCGAACCGGACAGCTACGTTGACGAAAATCAGCTCGACGAAGACTCCACCGACGATGACATCGACGATGCAATCGTCAGCGACCACGGCACCGCCGTCTTCGAGTTGCTGATCACCGGTGGATCCGCGCAGGTGTGCCGGGAACTCCTCAACACTCTCGCACCGGCCCTCACCACCCGCGGTTTCGCTCAGGTGCATGCCAGCGTCCCACCAGATCTCGCCGAGGTGTTCCGCGGTCAAGGCTGGGTTGTCCTGCCAGAAAACACGGGCATCGCATGGATGGGCATGGACCAGTCAGACGAGCAGGTGCGCGACTATGAAGCGATCCCGAGCAGCTCGCTGGCCGCGTTCCTCGTGATCGACCCCAACGTGTACATGTCTTGGCCGTATGACGCTCCTGACAACCCCGAAGATGATGACTCGCGACAAGAGAACATCGCCACAGGCATGGAGGAGTTCGCAGCCCGGGTAGAGGCAGAAGCATCCTCAGATTCCTAGTGGATGACGGCGAGCAGCACGCCGACGCCCACGAGGCTCTCGTCAGGCCGCTACGCGGTCTGTCCGATTCCGTTCCAGAAAGTGCGACACTCCGGAAAAGATCGCGACAATGATCAGGCCCAGAATGAGCCCGAACACGGCCGACATCGCAGTGTCGGCTACCCAGGCGACGACAGGACCGGCAGATTCGATCGAGCGCGTGACGGCATGCACCACGTCGTAGGCGCCGTGCCAGAAGGTGTCGGCCAGTTTTGCGATCACCAGGAGGCCGCTGACCCACAACATCGCGACCGTTCCGATGACGCCGATCACCCGGAACACGGCCGGCATTGACCGCACGATGCGCGCGCCGAGGCCGATCACCGCCAGGGCGCCGAGCGTCAGACCGGTCCCGAAATCGGGATCGAGACCCGCCAGTGCGATGAGCATGATCTCCGTGCTGAGGATCAGGTCGGTGCGAGTAGGGCCGAAGACGAGTTTTCGCTCATCCCGCGGTTCAGTGTCGTCAGTCTCATGGTGGGCGCCGAACCATTCGGTGACTTTCTCCGCACCCTCGAAGCAGAGATAGGTGCCGCCGATGATCAGCAGCCACGGCAACACCCATGGCGCGAATGCGGAAAGGAGCAGTGCGAGCGGGATGATGATGAACTTGTTGAACAGGCTGCCGAGTGCGATCTGCCTGACAACGTGGAGTTCGCGTGCCGGTGTGAAAACCCGAACGTAGTGTGGGGTGACGGCCGCGTCGTCGATGACGACTCATGCGGTCTTAGCACTCGCCTTGGGGGCGGCGGTAAGTACGTCATCGACTACGGCGAGCAAGCCGACCGAGATCTGGACCTCCTCGAATGGGGGCATCACCCTGGTGGGCGACGCAGTGCTGACCACAGTTCCGCTCGGCACGGGCAGGAGATGTCAAAGCAGAACCGCACCAGCTGCTCGTCGCTGACGAATTTCGTAGGTCACCACCATCATGTGCGGCACGGTGAGCCCTGCCAGACCGATGAACACCAGCTGCAGGATCTGCTCGCTGAGAACGCCGCCGGGGCCGAACGCGACGAGGAAGACCGCTACCGCGAGGAGGGGGACCACGGTGTAGACCACGACCAGGAGGGCCGTCTGCCGTCCGCCGCCCCGCTCCTCCTGGAATCCTCCCTTCAAATGCCGAAAACTGTGCAGTGCGCAGAAATACAGCACGAAGAAGACCAGCGGTTCTGTGGCCAGGCCGAGCACTGTGGCGAGCACGATCTCAACGCTCTCGCTCGGCCGGTGTCGCAGGGCGACCAGGGCAGCGATCATCAGACCTGCCACGGCGATCGGCCCGAGCCACTCCTGCACGCTGGCCACCACTGCGCCTCCGTCACCGGACAGCACCACGTAGATTGCGCTGACCTGGTCAGGATGCGACAGCGCCGGCACGGTGAGCAGCCCGAATCCGGCGAGAAAACGCAGCCCGACCGACCGGTCCGCATTCCAATCGGAGCCGAAGTGCAGCGCCGACACGAGCAAAAACGCGACCAGGCTCGGCACAGGCGCGACCAGCCAGAGCAGCACCACGCCGACCACGACCAGAATGTAGACCGCGTTGAACCCGGCGAAGCCCAGCGGAGTGCGCCACAGCCCAGCCCGGCGCGCGATCAGTGGATCGAGAGCGCCGTGGGGCAGGCCCAGCACACCGGCGAGGATGCCCAGCAGCACGATTTGAACCGTGGGCGAGGGCATGGGAATGCCCAGTCCGACCACGGCCAGAATGACCAGGGCCAGGCTGGAGAACACCACCGTCTCGGCGGGCACGCGCCGCCGCCGCGGCGTGACGCGGGCGGCCTCGCTACGGGGAGGAGCGGTCTGATCGGTCATCGCTGCACGCTGGTTTCTGTGGTCGGCGTCGGTCTGGTGGCCGGCAGGGTCTGTGCCGGGGTGAACGCCGCAGGCGCGGCCACCTGGGCAAGAAAAGGGGTCCACGGCAGGCTCGCGATGATGCGTGCGTAGTCCGTGGGTCGGGCGCCGTCGCTGAGAAAACGCACCAGCGCGGCGGGGGCAACGCCGCGGGCGAGGGCGAAAAAATACTCCGCGGTGCGTTCCGGATGCGCCCGAACGGCCTGCAGAAAGATGCGATCGAAGGCGCGCCTCGCCCGAGGTTCGTCTGGGTGGCCCACCGCCCCCTGGCCAGCGAGCAGGCTCTCCGTGCAGAGTTGAGCCCAGCGCTGAATGCGCAGGAACCCGTAGCCCGAGGCAGCCCGCAGCGCCCCGCCGGCATTGCCGGCGTGCACGACCCCGGGGATCGGCGACGCCGTCTGCCGGCCCAGACCCATGGCCAGCACGCCACCCTCGGTGCGCACCCGGCGGGCGTCGGCCAGGCCGAGCCCAGTGAGTACCTCGTCGAGCTCGCCGACCAGGCGCTCCCGCTCTATCGGCGCCGTGCCGAAGCGGGTCCACTCCACGATCGCGCGGTTCCGGCCGAGCGGCAGGGCGTACACAAAGCTCAAACCCTCGGCGTCGGCGTCGAGCGACCCCATCAGCGTGACCTCGCCGAGCTCGAACGGCAACGGATGCTCACGCTCCAGTTCGAAGCCCACGAAGCTCTGGTAGAGCATCGACTCGGCGGCCCGTGGTCGGGTGTCAACCACCTGACGGGCCAGTAGGGGGCCCGCGCTCGTCTCAACCCGAACGCCGCCGGGGACTGCGTCGACCGTCTCGGCGTGCACGCCGAGACGCAGGTCGACGTTCGCAGACTCGGCGATGTCGGCCTGCGCGCTCGCGTAGAAATCACTGCCCCGAATGTACTGGTAGGCCAGCCCGGGTACCCGATGCCGAACGGTGAGGCCCGCCGCATCCGAAAAGGTCCAGGTCTTCCAGCTTCGTGAGACCAGGTGTGACAGGTCGTGCTGTTCCGGTCGCCAGAAGCACCAGCTGCGGTCGTCTCGATAGGCCGTGCGGGGTTCCAGCACCACGACGCGCAAACCGGAACGTACTCGGGCCAGCCGGGCGGCCAGCGTGAGACCGGCGAGTCCACCACCTAGTATCACGAGGTCGGCGTCCACGGCAGGCGTCATCTGTGCTCCTTGCTCTCGATCACGTCCGAGGTGCCAATGGGACGATCTTCGAACATCCTAGTGGTCTTGGTATGTGATTTTTCGGCTGCTCACCCGGCTGCGAAAAACACGTTCAACCGGTGGTTTGGACTCCTCAGTGGAGGACCGCGAGCAGCACGCCGACAGCCACGAAGAGCACACCGAAGATGCGGTTCAACACGCGCTGGCCGTGATCGTCGCGGGTGAATCGCGCGAATGAATGCGCTGTTCCGGCGAAGAAGAACCACATCACCAGAATGTCGATCGCAACGACGGTGGCCGCGACGATCAGATACTGGGTCGGCATCGGCCTGTCCACCCGGATGAACTGGGGCAGGAACGCGAGGAAGAACACGATCGCTTTGGGGTTGAGCATGTTCACCCACAGCCCGCGTCGGAACATCGACCAGCGGGGCTCATCGGTCAGGGCCCGGGTGCGCTCGCCATCGAGTTCCGGCTTGGCCAGAAACTGACGGATGCCCAGGTAGACGAGGTAGGCGGCACCCGCGTAGCGAATGACGTTGAAGGCGATCGGAGAACCGGCCACGAGCAGACCGACACCGAGTGCCACGATCACGATGTGGATGAGAAGCGCGGCCTGCTGGCCGAGGATTCCCCAGATGGAGCGGCGAAAGCCCGCGTTGAGAGCGTTGCTCATGGTGTTGATCGCCCCCGCACCGGGCGTGAAGCTGATCAGGGTGCCCGCGCCGACAAGGGCCACCCACAGGGAGAACTGCACCGGGACATCCTCGTTTCATGCTGATTGCGGCTTGCCAGCCGGCGACGGGGTCAGGCCGTTACGCGGTGGGACCGATTCTGCTTGCGAAGGCGCGAGATCCCGGACAGGGCCGCGACAATGATCAGGCCGAGAATGAGCCCGAAAACGAGCGACATCGCGGTGTCGGTGACCCAGGCAATGATGGGTCCGGCAGGTTCGACCGCCTGCGTCACGGCGTGCAGAACGTCGTAGGGAACGCTCCAGATCGTGTCGTTCAGGTTCACGATCACCAGGTGGCCTCCTACCCACAACATGGCGACCGTGCCGATGACGCTGATCACTCGGAACACGGCCGGCATCGATCGCACAATGCGCGCGCCGGTGCGTCTGACCCGTCGTACCGGGTGCTTCATCAGCGTCAGCCCGATGTCGTCGATCTTGACCAGCAGGGCGACCGCGCCGTAGACGAGCGCCGTCATCCCCAGGCCGATCACGACCAAGGCGCCGAGCGTCATCCAGATCCCAAAATCGGGATCGAGACCCGCCAGTGCGATGAGCATGATCTCCGTGCTGAGGATGAGGTCGGTGCGAATAGCACCGAAGACGAGCTTTCGCTCATCCCTCATCTCAGTGTCGTCAGTGCCGTGATGAACTCCGAACCACTCGGTGACTTTCTCCGCACCCTCGAAACACAGATAGGTACCGCCGATGATCAGCAGCCACGGCAACACCCACGGCGCAAAGGCGGAGAGGAGTAGTGCAAGCGGGATGATGATGACGAATTTGTTGAACAGGCTACCGAGAGCGATCCGCCACACGATGGGAAGCTCGCGCGCCGGTGACAGTCCCTGAACGTACTGAGGCGTGACGGCCGCATCGTCGATCACGACGCCTGCGGTCTTCGCGCTAGCTTTGAGAGCGGCGGTGAGTATGTCATCGACAACGGCGAGCAGGCCGACGGACATCTGGTTCTCCTCGGATTCAGGGGCGTCGTCCTGGTGCAGGGCGACGGCAATGGGGTCAACATTACCGCGCGGCAGGGTGGGCACAGGCGCCTCCCAGACGGTGGAAAGAAGATTGACCCTGGTTTCGCCATCACGTCGCGAACGATATATCGTTAACTATCGTCGAGCCGGATGGCTTCGGCGCTGAGGAGGACATCATGAGTGGTTCATTTATGGGTGACGGGTTCGGGGCACGCCGGGGCGGTGCTGGTGAGGGCTGGCCCAGCGGGATGTGGGATGCCATGGAGCAGCTGCGCGGACAGTTCGACCGCAAGGCCGGTCCGAGAATGGCACGCGGGGACGTGCGTGCGGCGGTGCTTGCGCTGCTCGCCGAGAAGCCGATGCACGGCTACCAGATCATTCATGAGATCGAGGAACGCAGCAATGGCGCCTGGAAGCCGAGCCCCGGCTCGGTGTACCCCACGCTTCAGCTGCTTGCGGACGAGGGCCTCATCAACGCCGAGGAGTCCAACGGTCGCAAGACCTACTCGCTCACGGAGGAAGGTCGCGGGGTAGCGGATGCCATGGCCGACCAGCCGGCCCCGTGGGAGGCCCAGAGCGGTCGGGACACCGGGCGGGCGACCGCGCTGCCCAAGGCCGGCATCGACCTGGCTCAGGCCGCCGCGCAGGTCGGGCGATCCGGCAACCCGGAGCAGGTGAAGCAGGCTGTCGCCATCCTGGATGAGGCGCGTCGCAAGCTGTACGCCATCCTCGCCCAGGACTGACCGAGTGCCCTCAGCACGTCGGCATCACGGAGATCAGATGACCGACGTCGCGGACTTGCGCGCCCGCTCCCGCCGGATTTTGCGGTTCGCCGCCCTGTATTTGGCGCAGACGTGGTGTTACGAGGTCCTTCTCCCGCGGGTCGGGCTCGCGCGGGTCGCGGCACGAAGCAGATCGGCGCGACTGCAGCACATCGCGCAGCGCTTCCACGTGCTCGCGGTCGACCTGGGTGGCCTCATGATCAAGGTCGGCCAGTTCATGTCGTCGCGCCTCGACGTGCTGCCGCCGGAGATCACGAAAGAGCTCGAAGGTCTGCAAGACGAGGTTCCGTCGGTGCCCTTTCCGGCGATCCAGGCCGTCGCCGAAGCCGAGCTGGGTGTGACGCTCGAGCGTGCGTTCTCTTACATCGATCCCTCGCCGCTGGCCGCAGCATCCCTCGGTCAGGTGCACCGCGCTCGGCTGTCGGAACTGGATGCCGCCGAGACCGGCCTGCTCGACGTCGTCGTCAAGATTCAGCGGCCGGGCATCAGCGAGATCGTCGAGGTCGACCTCGGCGCTCTCCGACGTGTTGCCCGCTGGCTCAGCCACGTGCGTCTCGTTTCGGATCGCGTCGACATGCCCGCCCTGGTCGAGGAGTTCGCGTTCACGAGTCTTGAGGAGATCGACTACCTGCACGAGGCGGCAAGCGCCGAACGGTTCGAGCAGAACTTCGCAGACGACCCCCGGGTCAGCGTTCCCGAATTGGTGTGGGAGCGCACCACGCGGCGCGTGCTGACCCTCCAAGACGTGACCGCGATCAAGATCAACGACGTCGACGGGCTGAGGGCAGCCGGAATCGACCCGTCAGAAGTTGCCGAGGACTTCGCGGCGGTCATGTTCGACCAGCTCTTCGTCAATGGCTACTTCCACGCCGACCCGCACCCCGGAAACATCTTCGTCACGCCGCTCGCCGCAGGTGTACCCGGAGCGGACCACGGCCGGGCCTGGAAGTTCACCTTCATCGACTTCGGGATGATGGGCGACGTGCCCGATGTCCTGCGTCGGGGCCTGGTGAATCTGCTCATCGCCGCCGCGTCACGGGACGGAAAAGGGATGGTGGACGGCATCCGCGAAGTGGGTGTGCTCCTGCCGTCCGCTGACACCGCCGAACTCGAGCGCGCGATGACGAAGCTGTTCGCCCGTTTCGGCGGGATGGGTTTCGCCGAGTTGCAGGATGTCGACCCGCGCGAGTTCCGCGCCTTCGCCATCGAGTTCGGTGATGTGGTGCGCTCGCTGCCGTTTCAGCTTCCGGAGAACTTTCTGCTCATCGTGCGCGCGATGTCGCTGACCTCGGGAATGTGCAGTTCGCTCGACCCCGCCTTCAATATCTGGAATTCCATCGAGCCATATTCCGCCCAATTGATCCGCGCCGAGGGCGGGAACGTGGTGCAGGCGACCGCAAAGCAAGTGGCGTCGGTTGCGGCCATCATCGCGCGGCTTCCCCAGCGGCTCGACAGCCTCACGACGCGATTCGACGACGGTACCGTCTCGGTGCAGACTCCCCGGATCGAGCGTCGCTTGGTCATCATCGAGCGAACCGCACGTCAGATCGTCTCGGCAATCCTCTTCGCCGCTCTGCTGATCGGCGGCATTCTGCTTCGTGCCGAAGATGTCGTGCTCGGAACGGTGCTCGTAGCCGTGTCCGCGCTCCCGCTGTTGCACGCCCTCTTCGCCGGGCTATCGGCGCGGCGCGGACCGCTGCTCTAGTCCCGACTGCGAGGAACGCCATTTCGGTTACTGAAATGCCTATGTCTGGTCAGAACGAAAAGTGGGATGCGGGGTTGCCGTCGGCCTCGAGGTCACGACGCGCGCCCGGTCGCCCAATTAACCGCGGCGGCGTCAGAAGTGCCCCGCGAGGCGAAAGCCGCGGTCCAGAGCGGCGGGAGCACCTGTGGGACAGCCGACTTTCCATCAGGTGGGTGATGCGACCTCGCTCGCCACGGTAGGGCTGGCTGTCGCATTTCACACGGCGCTATGGCTGGCGGTGGGCTTCTTGATTGGCTTTCCTTCCTGGTGGAACAACGTGCCCTACAGCGTGACGTCCTCGATCACCCTCGTCATGGTGTTCGTTATCCAGCACACCCAGGCTCGACAGCAGGCAGAAACCGAAGCCCAGCCATAAATGTGAGCGTGACCCCGCTGAGGCAACGACCCGCTGTTCATCCGGCGGTGATGAGCGGCGGGTGGCTGAACAACTGGCAAACTCCGGCGGGTTACGTCGGGTCCCGGATAGCATTCGGGTATCCATTTGGGATGAGCACCATTCCTGACACCGCACCCAACCGCGTGGGGCGGGTCGTGTGTCTGGCAGACCTGGCTACCAGCGTCCAACAGGTGACGGCCACGACGCCGGTCAGCGAAATCGACCGCATATTCCGTGCGAACCGACAACTTCGTTCCCTCGTCGTGCGGGAAGCCGGCAGTTTCTTCCTGTTGACACGGGAACAGGTGGAAATCACTCTGACCGGACGGTTGGGCTACGGTCGCGGCCTGCACGCCCGGTCGACGGCCATCCAGATGGTGCCGGAAAATTCCTTCGCCCTGCCCGGTGCGATGAGCCTGGCGAATGCGGCGCAGCGCATCCTGGAGCTGCCGGAGGGCAACCGGTACCGTGACGTGCTCGTGCTGACCGACGAGGGGCCACGGGTCGTGTCGGTGTCACAAATCTTCGAACGGTTGTCGACAGAATTTCGTTACGCCGCACTCCACGATTCCCTGACCCGACTGCCCAACCGCAGGCAATTGGAGGAGAGCGGAGCCGCGTCGATTGAGGGAACCGTGGACATGACCCGCATCGCGGTTCTCTACATCGACCTTGACGGTTTCAAAGCGATCAACGACACCTTCGGTCACCAGGCCGGGGATGAGATCCTGGTCGGCTTCGCAGACCGGCTGCGCGACATCGTTCGCCCCGCCGATGTTCTCGCCCGCATCGGCGGCGACGAGTTTGCGGTGTTGCTGGTCGACGTGGATGACGTGCAGCTTCTCGCCATCGCGGATCAGGTCGTACTCGGCGCGTCGGTGCCCTTCGTCTGTGACGGCCATCTGCTGCATGTTTCGGCATCCGTCGGCATCGCGATGGCCGGTGATGTTGGAGCAGAACGGGAACTGAGCTGGCTTGACGCGTTGCTCCGCCACGCCGACGGGGCCATGCTCAAGGCCAAGCAGGCCGGAAAACGCCAGGTTGCCCGTCTCGATGGGCACGGCGAGGCCGCGCCCATCGTGCGGAATGCGCTCATCCGGCGGCGCCTGCCGCAGGTCTTCGCGACCCGCGCTTTCAACTTGCACTATCAGCCGCAGATGGACCTGGCCAGCGGCGACCGTTCGGCGGTGGAGGCGCTGCTGCGCTGGACCGACCCGATTCTGGGCCCCGTCTCGCCCGCCGAATTCATTCCGATCATGGAGTTGTCCGGCGACATCCACCGCATCGGGCAACGGGTCCTCAACGAGGTCTGCGCCCAAGCCAGACTCTGGTTGGATGCGGGAACTCCGCGCCGAGTCGCAGTAAATGTGTCTCCACTCCAACTGGCGGCCCGCACCATCGTTCCCGAGCTCGTTGAGGCACTTCACCGGCATCGCGTTCCCGCGCACCTCATCGAGGTTGAAATCACCGAGGGCGCCGCGATCACCGATCGGCCCCGGGCGATCGGACAGCTTCAACAGCTCCGGGAGGCGGGGATCAGCATCGCCCTGGACGACTATGGCACCGGCTTCTCTTCGCTTGCCCTGCTGCGTAGCCTGCCTCTGACCACGGTCAAGATCGACAAATCCTTCGTCGACAACATCGATTCTTCACCTTCGGACGCCCTGCTCGTGGGCGGGATCATCGACACCGCCCATGCCATCGGGCTCTCGGTCACAGCCGAAGGCGTCGAACGTCAGGACCAACTCCAGCTCCTGCGTGATTTGCGCTGTGACACCGTGCAGGGCTACCTCATTTCGCGGCCCGTCGCCCCAGGGGACCTTCCGCAAGGGTGCTCCATTTGACGTGCTGAACCGAACACGGCTGGGCAAGTGAGCAGAGAAGACGCACTCAGGGCCGTCGCAGAGGTGGTCGATCGTCTCGCCGAGAGATTCCCGCATGTTTCGCGCACGAGTATCGAGAGGGCGGTCCTCGACGAACGCCGGGCCTTGGACGGACCGCCGATCGAGACTATGTGCCGTACTGGTTGAACACGGTGCCAAGGGCCGCCTGCTCGGGCGCGGCAAGACAACAACCTCCTGGTGTGGGGCCCGGCAGCACCTCGTCCTGAACGAATTCGACGGAGATTTTGGCTCTCCTGTCGTAACCGTGGGTCAATCCCGGCCGGGGAGTGCGGGTTTGTGGCCGCCGAGGCTGAGCATGGCGAGG
>NZ_SOHB01000045.1:0-2340 GCF_004403055.1 Cryobacterium sp. TMT1-19 | reverse complement strand
ACTCTCGGCTACTCAACACCCACCGAACGCCTCATCAAACTCACACTCGCCGCCTAAAATGAAACCGAGGACCCCGTCCGAAAAGACCGGGTCACCCCACCAGCCTGAGCGGCGTGTCGCGATTTTTTCCGAAGTTACGTTCGTCGTGGGTCGGGCTGGTCCGTGGGCCCGACGGTTGCGGCGGGCCGGCCCGCGACATCAGCACGCGCCCCGCGCGGGTGCTGCGCCGCTGCGCTCATGGCACGCCTGAGGCGGAGCGGCGCAGCACCCGCGCCGGCCCCGCCCGACCGATCAGAGGGGGTCGTCGCGGCGCGTGAGGAGGCGGCCGAAGCGGCGGGACTGCTCGCGCTGGGCATCCGTCACGACGCGCGCGATGGCGGCGAGCGTGGTCTCCCACTCGTAGAGCACCTGGTCCTGGGTGAGCCGGATCGACCGGCGTCCGAGGGCCTCGGTCTTGAGGTCGCGAATGCGGTCGGCGTGGAAACGGTCGGGGCCGTGCCATTTCTCGCCGTCGGTTTCGATGGCGACGCAGTCCTCGACGACGAGATCTTCGTCGCCGATGCCTGCCACCTTCACCTGCGCCACCACCGAGTAGCCCACATGCCGCAGCCGACGCCGCACGATCGTCTCCATGCCGGAGCCCGAGGTGAATTCCAGCTCCCGGATGCCTCCCGCCAGCCGGACCGGCGCCTGTGCGCACAGCTGGCGCACCTGGGCGATCGTGAGGAATCCCTCGTGCACCGCCGACTCGAGGCAGGCGATCGCGTTCTCCTCGTCGAGGCAGTGGATGGCCTGCCAAACCGCCTCCATCGGCGAGACCAGCCAGGATCGCTCGGTGGTTCCCGGGAACCGCGGCTGCGCCCAGTGGTAGCGGATCCGCTGCCCGCCCCGATCGAGCACGGGCCGAGTGCCGGTGGCGTGCCCGGGCAGCTGCAGGTGCAGCGAACGGTCGATTCCGGCCCAGACGTTGGCCCGGCGCAGGGCGCTGAGGCAGCTGATCCGGCCGTGGGCCGCGGCGGCATCGCGCTGGTCGCGGTCGGCGTGGGCGCAAAGGTAGATGCCCCGCGCGGCGCGCACGACGGTTCCGTGCGCAATGGCCGTGCGCAGTTGCGGGGGAGTGACGCCGAGCCGGAGCAGCTCGTCGGTCATGGCGGCGTGTCCGAGGGTGCAGATGAGGGTCGCTGCGCTGCGCATTCGTTCAGGATGCCCGCGGGCCCGGCCCGCTCCCGAGGGAGTGCCGGCCTGGGGAAAAGATCCTGCCCCGGCTGCCTGTGGGGGAGTGCCGTGTGGGTGCCCGCGGGCGCGTGGCGCGGGTGCCCCCGGGCGCGTGGCGNTGGGGGAGTGCCGTGTGGGTGCCCGCGGGCGCGTGGCGCGGGTGCCCCCGGGCGCGTGGCGCGGGTGCGGCTGTCGGCCGCCGGCTGTTCTTTGTTCTGCGCTGGGCCCCGCGGGTGACGCAAAGTCGGAGATTTTCGGGACACGCCGCATCCGTGGGCGTGGGCGGAGTGTTGCGAAATTTTCCGAGTTTAGAGTCGAGCCGGGTGGTGGGCGACGGATGCTTCGCTCGCCGGGTCCGCTCTCCTCCCGGCTGTTCTTTGTTCCTTGTTCTTTGTTCCTTGTTCTTTGTTCTGCGCTGGGCCCCGCGGGTGACGCAAAGTCGGAGATTTTCGGGACACGCCGCATCCGTGGGCGCCGTGGGCGGAGTGTTGCGAAATTTTCCGAGTTTAGAGTCGAGCCGGGAGCCGGGAGCCGGGAGCCGGGAGCCGGGCGGGCATCACGCGGCCGGCGACGGATGTCCGCGCTCGCCGCGCCCGATTCCGATCCCGCGACCTCCGCCTCCTGCGCGGGTAGTATTTTCCCGTGAGCACACTCCTGAACTTGATCTGGCTCGTGCTGAGCGGGTTCTGGCTGTTCCTGGGCTACCTCGCCGCAGGCATTCTGCTCTGCGTGCTGATCGTTACGATCCCGTGGGGCATCGCGTCGTTCCGCATCGCCGCCTACGCGCTCTGGCCGTTCGGCCGCACCGTCGTGGCCAAACCCACCAGTGGAGCGTTCTCGTTCATCGGCAACATGATCTGGGTGATCCTCGCGGGCTGGTGGCTGGCCCTGGCGCACATCGTCTCGGGAATCGCGCTCTGCCTCACCATCATCGGAATTCCCCTCGGCATCGCCGACTTCAAGATGGTGCCGGTCTCGCTCGCGCCCCTCGGCAAACAAATCGTGAGCAATCGCCCCGGCGCGTTCGACCAGGCCGTCGCCCGCCGCGCCTGAGCCCCGCCGCGCCTGAGCCCCGCCGCGCCTGAGCCCCGCCCGCCTGAGCCCGCCGCGCCTGAGCCCCGCGCC
>NZ_SOHB01000015.1:0-10671 GCF_004403055.1 Cryobacterium sp. TMT1-19 | reverse complement strand
CCGCCCGCATGGGCGCCGCCCGCGGCTCCTGGCCGGCCGAGCGCCCGCCGCGCGGGACCCGCTGGCTGACCGCCTTCGCGACCGGGGCCATCGCCATGACGGCCCTGCCCGCGATCGCGGTGCTCGTCGGAGCGCTCATCGTCGGGGCGTCCATCGGCGACGCCGCGGCCCTGGCCGATGCGGCCGGGCGGGCCGCCCTGGCCACCCCGCTCGCGGTCGTGGCAGCCGGGCTGGTCTACGCGCTGCTGGTGCTCGGCTCCGTTCGGCTGCTCGGTGTGGGCCTGCGGGAGGGGTACTATCCCGTGCGCAGCCGGATCGGCTGGCAGGTCTGGATGACCGAGCGCATCCTCGACGGCGCCCGAACGCTCCTGTTCCCGATCTACGCGAGCCTGCTCACCCCTATCTGGCTGCGCCTGCTCGGCGCGAAGGTGGGCGCCGGCGTGGAAGCCTCCACCGTGCTTCTCATCCCCGCCCTGACGACCATCGCCCCGGCCGCGTTCCTCGCCGACGACACCATGGTCGCCTGCTATGAACTCGGCGGCGGCTGGCTGCACATCGGGCCGGCCAAGATCGGCCGCCGGGCGTTCCTCGGCAACAGCGGCATGGCGGGCGCGGGCCGCACGGTGCCGCGCAACGGGCTCGTCGCGGTGCTCTCCTCCACGCCGCGCAAGGCGAAACGCGGGTCGTCCTGGCTGGGCAACCCGCCCGAACGGCTGCGCCGCACGGTGACGGATGTCGACGAGGCCCGCACCTTCCACCCACCGGCCCGGCTCGTCACCTGGCGGGCGCTGTGGGAGATGCTCCGGATCATGCCGGTCATCGTCACGGTCCTGATCGCCCTCGGCGTGCTCGTCGCCCTTGATGCGCTCTGGCTCACGGTCGGCCTGGGGTGGACGATCGCGCTCTCGGGTCTGGTGCTGCTGGCCGCGGGGGCCGTCGCCGCCCTGGTGACCACGGCCGCGAAGTGGTTGCTGGTGGGCCGGATCGACGCTACGGAACATCCGCTCTGGTCGTCGTTCATCTGGCGCAACGAGGTGTCGGACAGCTTCGTCGAGATGGTCGCCCGACCCTGGTTCGCGGCGAAGGCGGCCGGCACGCCGGCGCTCGCCGTGTGGCTTCGCACTCTCGGCGCGCACATCGGGTACGGCGTGTGGTGCGAGACCTACTGGCTGCCGGAGGCGGACCTGGTGAGCATCAAAGACGGTGCGACCGTGAACCGGGGCTGCGTGGTGCAGACGCACCTGTTCCACGACCGCATCATGCAATTGGACCGGGTCACCCTGGCGGCGGGCGCCACGCTCGGGCCGCACAGCGTGATTCTGCCGGCGGCCGACATCGAGGAGGGCGCCACTGTGGGGCCTGCCTCGCTGGTGATGCGCGGGGAACGCGTGCCGGCCGGGTCGGTGTGGTCGGGCAACCCCATTTCGCCGTGGCGCAGTCTGCCATGGCAAACTTGATGCCCACCATGCCTCGCACCCCACCGCCCTCAGGCCCCGCTCAGAGCCCGGCCAAGAGCCTCACCCCGCTGCCGCCCAGATCCGCGCTCGGCCCGGCCGGCGTTCGAGGGGCCGCTCCCACCCACGGCGCCGCCACCGCGGGCGACCCGTACCTGCCGGGCAACGGGAACGGCGGTTACCTCGCCCTGCACTACGACCTGAACCTCGACTACCGGGTGACCACCAACCAGTTGCGGGCCACAGCCACCGTGCAGGCCCGGGCATCGATGAGGCTGGACCGGTTCAGCCTCGACTTCGATGGTCTCACTGTGGACCGGGTCACCGTCGACGGGGTGCGGGCGCTGAAGGTGAGCCAGAGGGCGCGAAAGCTCACCATCACGGTGGTGGCGACGATCGAGGCCGGGGCGCTGTTCGAGGTGACCGTGCGGTATCGCGGCGCGCCGCATCCGTTGAAGAGCATCTGGGGCGAGGTCGGCTGGGAGGAACTCGACGACGGCGTGCTCGTGGCCGGCCAGCCGACCGGGTCGGCGTCGTGGTTCCCCTGCAACGACCACCCCAGCAACAAGGCCTCGTTCCGCATCCGGGTCAGCTGCGAGGACCCCTACACGGTCGTGGCGAACGGTACGCTGATCGCGCGCACGACCCGGTCTGGCCGCACCAGCTGGACCTACGAGGTGAAGGAGCCGATGGCTACTTACCTGGCCACGGTGCTGATCGGCCGTTACCGGCGCACCGACGCCGCCGCCGCCCCGGTGGCCCAACGCATCTTCTTCCCGGCAAACCTCGCCCGCGAGGTGGCGGTGGACTTCGCCCGACTTCCGGAGATGATCTCCCTCTTCGCCGACCGCTTCGGTCCCTACCCGTTCGACGCCTACTCGGTCGTGGTCACCGAAGACGAGCTGGAGATCCCGCTCGAGGCCCACGGCCTCGCCATTTTCGGTCGCAACCACGTCGACGGTGCGCACGGCAGCGACCGGCTGATCGCCCACGAACTGGCCCACCAGTGGTTCGGCAACAGCCTGACCGTCGTGCGGTGGCAGGACATCTGGCTGCACGAGGGGTTCGCCTGCTACGCCGAGTGGCTGTGGGCGGAGGCCGGCGGTGGACCAACGACCGATGCGAGTGCCGCCGTGCACCGGACCGAGATCGCGGCCCTGCCGCGGGACATCGTCGTCGGCGAACCGGGGCCGCACGACATGTTCGACGACCGGGTCTACAAGCGCGGCGCCCTGGCCCTGCACGCGGTGCGCCGGTCGCTCGGCGACGACGCCTTCTTCGGCGCCGTGCGCGCCTATACGCGGGCGCGCCGCCACGGTTCCATCACTACCGAGGACCTTGTGGAGTTCCTTTCCGTGCACACCGATAGCGGTGAAATTCGCCGGATCGTCGACCGCTGGATCTACCGGAGCGCCCTGCCCAAGCTTTAGGCGAGGTTGGCTGGTCCAGCCGACCGACCCTCCCGCCCGGCGTCGAACCAATTCGACGGAGATTCTCTCGAATGCGAGTCATTTTCCGGTTTTTGAGCCCCTTTCGGGCAAAATCTCTGTCGAATTCGTTCGGGGCGGAGTGCTGTACGGCGGTCTCGGACTCAACCGGCTAGGCCGGACCATTCAGGTGGTGACGGATGTCCGCGTTCGGCACGATATGCACGGTCGGCCCGTCCGCGGCGCGCCTGCCCTCGCCGAGAACGGCCACCGTACCGACGAGCGCCGTGCCGACGAGCGCCGTGCCCACGTACTCGGCACCCATGAGCGCCGTACCCGGGTCGAAGTCGCGAAGCCGAATCGCGTCGACGTCAACGTCGACGTCGGCTCCGCGCCAGGCGTCGAGGCGCGGCGAGCCCCGGCCGCCGCCGCCCGGCAACGAGACGGTCAGGTTGCGCGGGTCCACTCGGAGCCCGTCGCCCGTGCACTTCAGCACCGCCTCCTTCGCGGTCCACAACCGGGCCCGCGCGCGTGCGGTGTCGGCGGCGCCCGCGGCGGCGCCCGCGGCGGGGGCCGACAGTCTGGCCAGGGCGGTGAGCTCCGCCTGCCCGAGCGCGACCGCATCGAACCCGGCCCGGGAGACGTCCGCGACGCTCTCGATGTCCACCCCGACCGGGCCGAGGAAGGTCAGGGCGAACGCGACGCACCCTACGGCGCGACTGAGGCTGACGTGCAGCGGGTGGGTCCCCGCTCCGGCCCCGGGCGACACCGCCACCAGCGGCCGGCCGTGGTCCCGGCCGCCGCAGTGCGGACAGTTCCGCTCGATGCGCACGAGGCGCGGATCAACGCCGAGCGCCCAGGCAGCCGCGGCCGCCAGGAACCGACGGTCGTCGGCATCCGTGGACCCGCGGGGAGCGACGACGATGAAGACGTCTCCGGCTCGCTCAGGGTTCACGACCCCCAACCTACCTTCCCCGCCGGTGCCCGGTCAGAGCGCGTGCCCGGTCAGTGCGCGAGGCCGGTCAGTGCGCGAGCCCGCTCAGCGGGCGGCCCGTCCGGTGCGACACTGGTAGCTGTTAGCTAAGGAGAGCGCGCGTGGCACTGATCGACAACGCTGTATATGTGAAGGGCCGCCGGGCCGCGAACCCGACGACGCTCGACGAGACCTATGAGGTGATGAAGGCCCACCAGGGCTTCGCCTGGATCGGGATGTACCGGCCCTCACCCGACGAGGTGCGCTCGGTCGCGGCCGAATTCAGCCTGCACCACCTCTCGGTCGAAGACGCGCTGAAGGGCCACCAGCGGGCGAAGCTGGAACGCTTCGACGACATCCTCTTCGTCGTGCTACGTCCGGCCCGCTACCTCGACCAGGAAGAACGCGTCGAGTTCGGCGAGCTGCACGTTTTCGTGGGCCCGGACTTCGTGGCCACCATCCGCCACGCCGAGTCGCCCGACCTCGCGCAGGTGCGCGAGCGCATGGAGAAGACGCCGGAGCTGCTGGCCCTCGGGCCGGAGGCCGTGCTCTACGCCATCCTCGACCAGATCGTCGACGAGTATGGGCCGGTCGTCGCCGGGTTGGAGAACGACATAGACGAGATCGAGGACCAGCTCTTCGATGGCGATCAGGCCGTCGCCCGGCGCATCTACGACCTCTCCCGGGAGGTGATCGAGTTCCAGCGTGCGACGCAGCCGCTCGTGGGCATGCTGGAGTCGTTGCAGAAGGGCTTCACCACCTACAACGTCCCCGCGGAGCTCAGCCACTACCTGCGTGACGTGCTCGACCACACCCTGCGGGTTGTCGAGCGCGGCGACGCGTTCCGCCAGCTCCTCGACAATGCCCTCACTGTGCACAGCACCCTTATCACCCAGCGCCAGAACGAGGAGACCCGGCGGTTGTCCGAGACCAGCCTCGTCCAGAGCGAAGAGGTCAAGAAGATCTCGAGCTGGGCGGCCATCCTCTTCGCGCCCACGCTCGTGGGCACCATCTACGGCATGAACTTCACCCACATGCCCGAGCTCACCTGGGTGTTCGGCTACCCGTTCGCACTCGCCCTCATGCTCGCGATGGGCGTCGGCCTCTACGGCGTCTTCAAGAAGAACGGATGGCTATAGCCGGCGCCGGCTGGGCAGCACGCCAGGCATCGACCTCGGCAGTCAGGGCCGCCTTCTCCCCGTTCGTCAGGAACGACGCCTCGATCCCGTTCCGGGCGAGCAGGGCCAGCCGGTCCGGTCCCAGGCCGAACTCCGCATCGACCGCGGCCAGGTTGTCGTCGATGTAGCCGCCGAAGTAGGCCGGGTCGTCGGAGTTGATGCAGGCGAGCAGCCCGCGGTCGAGCATCCGCACGATGGGGTGGTCGGCGAGGGTGTCGATCACGCGCAGTCGCACATTCGAGAACGGGCAGACCGTGAGCGGGATGCGGTCCCGCACAAGCCGGTCAAGCAGCACCTCGTCTTCCAGGCTGCGGATGCCGTGGTCGACGCGTTCCACCCCGAGCAGGTCGAGGGCCTGCCAGACGAAGTCGGGCGGTCCTTCCTCGCCCGCATGCGCCACCAGGCGCAAACCGTTCTCGCGGGCCAGAGCGAAGACCTCGGTGAAGAGCTCCGGGGGATAGCCGACCTCGGCCGAGTCCAGCCCGATGCCGTCGATCGGCACCTCACCGGCGAGAATCTCTCGCAGGATCTGCAGGGCCTCGGCGGGTGGACGGTCCCGGAGGAACGTCACGATCAGCTTCGTGCTGATGCTCCACTCGTCGACCGACCGGTCCAGGGCGTCGCGCACCCCCGCCAGGGCGGTGACCAGCGGGACGCCCCGGCTCGTGTGCGCCTGCGGGTCGAAGAAGAGCTCCGCGTGCCGCACCCCGGCCGTGCGGGCGCGGGCCAGGTAGGCGCGGGTCAGGTCGGTGAAGTCGATCCGTTCACGCAGCACGTCCAGGGCCCGGTAGTAGAGGTTCAGGAACGACTGCAGGTCGGCGAAGTCGTACTGGGCGCGCAGCTCCGCCAACGACGCCCACGGCAGAGTCACCGCGTTCCGCGCGGCCAGCTCGAAGAGCAGCTCCGGTTCGAGGGTTCCCTCGATGTGCAGGTGGAGTTCGACGAGGGGGAGTTTCATTGCACCATTCTCGCCGAGGCGAGCCGAATCGCTGACGGCCGCACGCGCATCCGGAAGTTCCGTTTTGAGACAATTCGGGGCTGAATCCGCGCAATTCCGGGCCGCCTGCCGGGGAATCGGAGGGATTTGGCTTATGGTGTCGAGTGTGTGGCGCCTCGATAAGAAACTAGATGACGACGACATCCTGACGGAGATTCAGGATGCTCCGCCCACCGACCCGCACGATTCTGCGGCTCCGCACGCGGTCAGCTTGGGCGATCCGTCCCTCACCGTGGGCAATGTGGCCGACCCGGTCTGGCAGCGCTGGCGCGACGAACTCGCCGAAGTGGGCGGGCGTTCCCCGCTGCTGCACTTCAGCGACGGACCCCGCACGCGGATCGAACTGAGCGCCACCCATCCGGGCGGTCTGCCCCAGTTCATCACCGGCAAGACGGCTCTGCTCTCCAACCTGATCCGCGACGAGCTGGCCCTGCGCAACGCGCGGCTGGCGGCCGGCGAGATCACCCAGAAGGGCATCGAACTGCGCTCCATGCGCGGCATCGAATCGGTGCACCTGGCCATCGGCCTCGCCGAGTGGCGCCACAACGATGTGGACTACAGCGCTCCCGTGCTGCTGCGCCCCCTCGCCATTCGCCGCTACGGCCGCGATTTCGAACTCAAGCTCAAGGGCCAGCCGTTCCTCAACCCGGAACTGGCCCGCGCGCTGAAGGACCAGTTCGAGATCGTTCTGGATGCGGATGCGTTCGTGGCGTTGGCCGTCACCAACGGCGCCTTCAAACCGCAGCCCGTGATCGACCGGTTGCGCGGCCTCACCTCGCACCTGCCCTGGTTCAACGTGGTACCGCGCCTCGTGGCCTCCGTGTTCGCTGACGTCGGCCGCGCTCTCGCCGCCGATGCGGCCAACCTGGACCATCCGCTGCTCGACGCGATCGGTGGCAACGCCAGCGCCCGGCGCGCCATCGAGACCGCGTACAACCCGGTCGTCCCGCTCGGCCAGGATTCCCGGCCACCGGCCACCGACATCCTTCTGCTTGACGCGGACTCCGAGCAGGAGAACGTCGTCGCACAGATCGCGGCCGGCAACTCGCTCGTCGTGAAAACCCTTCCCGGCACCGGCGGCACGCAGACGATTGTGAACGCGATCGGCTCGCTTATCGCTCAGCACAAGCGCGTGCTCGTCGTCAGCGCCCGCCGCTCCAGCCTCGACGGTATCGCGCACCGCTTGGTGCAGGTCGGGCTGCCCGGGGTCGCCGTGACCCCCCGCACCCTGCGCCGGGACCTGATCCAGGCGATCACCCGCAACGAGAAGGCCACCCAGCCCATGGTCGGCGACGTCGACGACGCGCTCGTGCGCCTGCGCAAGGTGCTACTCGACTACCGGTCGGCGCTCACCCGCCGCGACCCGGCGCTCGGGGTGTCTGTTCTCGACGCCCTCGGTGAGCTGGCACGCCTCGCGCAGCTGCCCTCACCTCCCTCGACCACGGCCAGGCTCGACCGACGCGCGCTCGAACGCCTGGCGCAGGGTCGGCCGGCCGCCGCCGCCACCCTGATCAAGGCGGCTGCACTCGGTGAATTCCGCTACGGACCGGGCGACTCGCCCTGGTACGGAGCCTCCTTCTCCTCCACCGCGGACGCCTCGGCGGCGCACCAGCTGGCCAAACGGGTCAACCAGATCGAACTCCCGCGCCTGCTCGAGCGTGCCGCCGGACTCGTCGGCCAGACCCGACTGCGACCGTTCGAGACCATCGCCGAGCTCGGCGTCTACCTGCGGCTGCTGCTCGACATCCGGGAGACGCTCGACAAGTTCCAGCCGGCCGTCTTCGACCGGTCCCTGACCGAACTGATCTCCGCGACCGCGTCCCGCCGGGAGTCGCCCGAGATGACCGGCGCGAACCGTCGCCGTCTGCGCAAGCTCGCTGTGGAATACCTGCGCCCCGGCGTGCACGTGAGCGACATGAACGAGAGCCTGCGCCGCATTCAGCAGCAGCGCACCCTGTGGCAGCGCTTCGTAGTCGCCGGCGTCACCCCCGAGGTGCCTGTGGGTATCTCGGATGTGCACGTGGCCTACCAGCGCGTCTCGGAAGACCTCGCGAGCCTCGACATTCCGCTCGGAGCGGCCGGAACCACGCGTCAGCTGTCGAACCGCCCGGTGAAGGAGCTCATCTACACGATCTCCGGCCTGGCCGCCGAGAGCGAGGTACTGGCGAACCTACATGAGCGCACCGCGCTGCTCGCTACCCTGCGCGAACACAATCTCGACCCGCTGATGACCGACCTGGCCCAGCGCCACGTGTCCGAGAGAGACGTCGCCGACGAGCTCGAACTCGCCTGGTGGCAGTCCGTGCTCGAGACCATGCTCAGCGGCGACAAGGCCCTCCTGAACGCCAACACGCAGGTTCTCGACCGGCTCGAGGCCGACTTCCGCCTGGTCGACGAGGCGCACGCCTCGACCACCGGGCAGCTCCTCGCCTGGCTGCTCGCCGAGACCTGGAAGATCGGCGTCGTCGACTGGCCCGAGGAGGCCGACAACCTCAGGCGCCTGTTGCGCGCCGACCGGGCCACCCCCACCCGCCTGCACAAGGCCGCCCCGCACCTGGGCCGCGTGCTCGCCCCGGTCTGGCTGGCCTCGCCCTACGAGGTGGCGGCACTCGCCGACCAGATGAGCTTCGACACCGTCCTGCTCGTCGACGCCGGCGCCACCACTCTGGCCGAGAACGTCGGCGCCATCCGTCGCGGCCGGCAGATCGTCGCGTTCGGCGACCCGGTCACGCAGACACCGTCGTCGTTCGAGACCGGCATCACGGCCGCCGCCGACGACCGCGTCGAGCAGGAGACCAACGTCGACGCCCTGCACGCCGACTCGGCCCTGGCCCGCCTCGGCGAGCTGCTGCCGACCCTCACCCTGACCCGCAGCTACCGCGCTGGCGGCGAAGACCTCGCGGAACTCGTCAACCACCGTTTCTACGGCGGGCGCATCGACTCCCTGCCCTGGGCGGGCAGCTACCTCGGGCACGGCAGCCTCACCATCAACTACGTGGCCGGCGGGCACGGCATGCCCGACGCCGACTCCGGGGCCGTGGAAAGCGTCGACGCCGAGGTGGCCAAGGTCGTCGAACTCGTCATGGACCACGCCGTCAAGCGCCCGAAGGAATCACTCATGGTCATCACGGCCAGCGCGCGGCACTCCGTGCGTGTGCACCAGGCAGTGCTGTCCGCCTTCTCCAAGCGTACCGACCTCTCCGACTTCATCCTGAAAGACCGGGCCGAGCCATTCACTGTGCTCACCCTCGAGCAGGCCGTGGCGCAGAGCCGCGACCGGGTGATCTTCTCCATCGGCTACGGCCGCACCCCGCACGGCCGTCTCCTGACGAACTTCGGTTCGCTCGGTGAACCGGGCGGTGAGCGGCTGCTGGCCATCGGCATGACCCGGGCCCGCCGGGCCATGGACATCGTTTCCTGCTTCCGCCCCTCCGACATCGACGAGGATCGCCAGCGCCACGGCATCCTCGCGCTCTCCCAGGTACTCAGCGAGACCGAGGCGCGCCGCAACGAGGCCCAGGTTCCCGACGCAAGCGAGGCGATGCTGGTCGACCTGGCCCGCCGCCTGGAACGCCTTGGCCTCACCGTGTCGCTCGGCCACCGCGGCAAGCTGGCCCTCGCCGGCTCGCACGCGGGCCGTGCCGTCGTCGTCGAAACGGATGCCGTCGTCGGCCGGTCGAGCTTGCGCGAGTCTCTGAGGCTCCGCCCCGAAGTGCTGCGCCGCCTCGGCTGGCACTACCTGCGGGTGCACAGCTTCGAACTCTTCAGCAACCCGGACGCGGTGGCCGCCCGCGTGGCGGCACTCGTCGGACTGTCGGTGCCGCCGGCGGCTGCCGGATTCTCCGCGCATGGCTCGGCCGCGCATGGTTCGACGGCGCCTGGTTCGACGGCGCCTGGTTCGACGGCGCCTGGTTCGACGGGGCGTGGTTCGACGGGGCCTGGTTCGTCCGGTCCGGTGCGCCGACCTGGTGCCTGAGCGCGGCGTACCCGAGCGGGATGGTCTCGACAAGTTCGACCACCGGGATAAGGTCGGCCACCGGGACGCATCCGTCGTTCCCCGGCAGTCCGTCGTCAAATCGGCCGGCACGTCCCGGCGTGCTCGGCTGACGCCCGCGCCCGACACCGACCCCGATCCGCACCCACCGGTTCTGCGCGAGGAGGGCGGCATCGTGCCCGCCGATCCCGCCGGACATGGCACCCGCGGCGTCAACGACGAACGGCTCCGTCAGGACCGCCCGCCGCACTGNCTGGTAGCCGAAGGGACGGAGTTGGTGACTGCCGTGGATGAGTGAGGCCGCATCGTCGTGGGCGATGGGCCCGCCGAGCCCGTGTGTGTGTGTGTGTGTGTGTGGCTAACTCAGGACATCCGCCGGCCGCATTCACCAGCCGCCGCGGAGCAGTGCGGAACCGGCGCGGATGCCCGACCCGGCCGGACGGATCTCCTGAGTTGGCCACAACCCCTGCCTGCTGTGCAGCAGCGCTTGTGCCGTTCGGTATCCACCACGCGCTCCGCCCGCGGCCCGAACGAATTCGACGGAGATTCTGGCTCTCCTGCTTCATCCGTGGGTGTTGCGGAGCGCCTTAACGGCCGCACGCCGCTTCCTGTCTAGGTTTCTGACTGTCTAGGAACAGAAACTCAAGG